>CAZJOL010000107.1:0-8987 GCA_964547605.1 uncultured Bacteroidaceae bacterium
GAATATCGTCGGCAAAGGGCGGAAACACATGGTTGCGGAAGATTCCGAACATGGCATCGCCCACAATGGCCACTTCATTGTCTACAATCAGACTGATGGAATCAGATGAGTGACCCGGTGTTGTGATTATCCGGATATCCGCATCAGGAGCGGGGAAGAAATAATCGTCGCTGATGGTAATATCGGCTTTGAAAGGCGCATACATGAATTTCTTTTTCATCAATTTGTGGCCGGCCGTGGATAAAAGATTCGTTACATAATTGGTGCCGCGCGGCAGGTGCGTATAACCTGCAGTGATGGATGGGACAGCGTTTTCAGATACAATGATGTTGCAATGATACAAATCTTTTATGGCTGTCGCCGATTGACAATGATCGTAATGTGTGTGTGTCAGCATCAGATACTTAAGTGTGTTTCCCTGATGGAGTGCTGAATTCAGATTTTGCAGCAGCAGTGAGCGTGATTTTGTTTTACCGGAATCGACCAGTATGGACAGGTCGTTTTTTTGAACAAGCCAGGCGTTGCTGTGTCTTGACAGCACCTGTAAAACCTCACATCCGTTCTTTGTTGTCAGCTTGTTCATGGTAATAAATTTTTCAGGATTATTCATGCAGCCGGCGCACAATCACAGTCTGAAACGCATCATTGCCCGTTTGCAGACGTGTCACCGAAAATTTTGCCGGATCCAGAAATTCTTCAATAAACGGCAGGTCGGGACAATAATGAAAACTGCCTCCCGGCTTGAGCGACGAAAGAATTTTCATATAGGTTTGAGCATATTCGATGTAATTTCCATCCTGCCGGAAATGATGATGCCGGAAATGATTTGCAAAGCCGAGGTGACTGATGATCGTTCCCCAGGTATCAACTCCATACTTGAATGAAAGCCAGTCGTCCTGAAATACAAAAGGGACAGCAGAAGGGAAACGGTCGAATCCACATGCGTCCAAATGGCAGTCCCGCAGATGCTGAATCAGTGAAAATGATTTTCCACAGCCGATATCGAGCAGAGGCTGCATGCAATTACTGACATCAATTCCGAGAATACCAAGCTGCAATTCAGCGCTGTATTCGGAGCAGGCGACCGTCTCTGCAATTGCCTTGTCGGGATCATTGATTTTCTCAGCAAAGGGATTTGATTTCAGCAGCCAGTTTTTCAGATTTTGATAATGTTGCTCAGCTATCTGTTTAATGGGCTGATGCTGATTCCGGATTGCTTCAAACAGATTTTTATACAGCTGTCGCAGATCATCTATATCGGTTTTACTGAAATTGAAATATTGATTGATCCGGTAAAATTCATCCAGCACTTTATTGACGGTATATTCAATCAGAACATCCTGAGAATTGGCAGGTAAATTATCCGGATTTTCGCACAGCAACACAGTCTCCTCAATAAACTTCAGTGTGGCATTTTTGCTGTTTGCAAGCAGGTTTTTTCCCTGATTGGATTCAATTTGTTTATCAATATTGCTGAAAATATTTTCCATTTCAGAATGAATGCGCTGATGCAAAAGTACAACTTTGCAACTTGTTTACATATGCCTGAATGAACTGATATTCTACTGGCAAAACCATTTGACAGAAAAGATTTTCATAAGGTCAGGAAAGGGTAATCTGTTATTTCACATATCAAACTCTTTGCGTATGAATATTTTGCGTACCTTTGCACCCCCGAAATTGAATTGTTTTACAGCGGATTACAAAGAAGTTGGTCCCGAAGAGCGCAATACAGAGGGACTTATCTAACATAAAAGTATGGAATTTAACGAAACAAACCTGAGTCAGCCCCTGCTGTTAGCAGTAGAGGAACTGGGTTTTAAAACACTGACTCCCATTCAGGAAAAAACCATTAAGCTGATTCTTGAAAATGACCACGATATGATCGGACTGGCAGAGACCGGTACCGGTAAAACGGCTGCTTTCGGATTGCCGTTGCTTGAAAAAACAGATGTCACTGAAAAAACTGTCCAGACCATCATTCTGAGCCCGACACGTGAACTTTGCATGCAGATTGCAAAAGACCTCGAAAATTATTCGAAGTTTATGCATAATGTTCACATCACGGCCGTTTATGGCGGAGCCAGCATTGACACACAGATTACAAAACTGAAAAGAGGTTCCCACATTATCGTTGGGACACCGGGCAGAACCGTCGACCTGATTAAAAGACGTGCGCTGAAACTGAATAATGTCCGCTATCTGGTGCTCGACGAAGCCGATGAAATGCTGAATATGGGCTTCAAGGAAGACCTTGATTTTATTCTCGAACAAACACCATCTGAAAAACAGACATTGCTTTTTTCAGCAACCATGCCGCGCGAAATCCGCAATATTGCTGAAACTTACATGAACAGTCCGGAAGAAGTTTCGGTAGGGAAACGGAATATGGGCGCCGAAAATGTATCGCATCAGTATTATGTGACACACGCGAAAGACAGATATGTTGCGCTTAAACGAATAGTCGACATCAATCCGAAAATTTACGGAATCATTTTTTGCCGCACACGTACCGAAACAAAAGAAGTTGCAGATAAACTCATTCAGGATGGCTACAATGCAGATGCATTGCATGGCGATCTGTCGCAGGCACAGCGCGATTTTGTTATGAACCGTTTCCGCATCCGTCATCTGCAGTTGCTCATTGCGACTGATGTTGCAGCACGCGGACTTGACGTGGACAATCTGACACACGTTATAAACTACAACCTGCCGGATGAGCTCGAAGCCTACATTCACCGTAGCGGAAGAACTGGTCGCGCGGGCCGTAAAGGCGTTTCGATTTCACTGCTTCATACCCGCGAAACCCGCAAGGTACGCGATCTTGAGCGCATGGTTGGTAAACAGTTTGAGCGCAAAATGGTCCCAAGCGGATTCGATGTTTGTGAAAAGCAGCTGTTCAATTTTATCGATCGCGTAGAGAACATTGAAGTCGATGAAAAGCAGATTGAACAATATCTGGCGCCGATTTACAAAAAGCTCGACTGGCTTCAGCGCGAAGATCTGATCAAACATTTTGTTTCGGTTGAATTCAACCGCTTCCTTGAATATTATAAAAACGCGCCGGACCTGAATGCCAATGTGGACACCGCGAGAGATGGAAAATTCGGTCGTGACAGTCGTGACGGACGAGACCGCAGAGATAGCCGTGATCGCAGAGACAGAGATTCGTGGGACGACAAGCCAAAAAGAGAGCGCTCAATGGCTTACAGCAGATTTTTTATAAATGTTGGAGAGAAAGAAGGTCTGTCTGTTCCGCGCATGATTGGTCTTATCAATGATTATTGCCGCCGCCGTGATATTCCCATCGGGAAAATTGATATTCTCCGGAAATTTTCATTCTTTGAAGTGGATGCCAAGTTCGAAAGTCATGTCCTGAGCTCATTCGCCAATGCTGATTTCAACGGAACACCGCTTGAAGTAACCATTTCGAAGCCCGACACGCATGGCTCAAAGGAAAAATCCAAGCCTGCTTTCGGAGGAAAGAAAAAATCGTTCGGCGATGATAAGCCATGGAAAAAAGACAAAAAAGCAAGCGCAGGCAAAAAGCGCCGTGACTAAATCTCCTTCGTTTTTGTTCATTTTGCCGGGATTTTTTTCCTGTTAACCAAATGTAACAAACCTCTCAATCAGTAGGTTGTGATTTTGTTTCTTGCTGGCATTGATGATAAACATATATGTCAGAACCATTGTTTTTTTCTTTCAATTATTGATTAGTTTACACAAGTCAGAAATTCATCATATTTTAAAGCTGCTCCGCACAAGCATTTCCAGCTTTGGAAGACCGGTCCGTGATCATTATTTTTGCATGAATAAAATCCGACGGTATGAGAAATTTTTCCACTGTAGTCTTGATTTGTCTTGTATTATTTTGCCTGAGCCCGAAAAACGCGATGTGTCAGCTGACGATTTATTCAGAAAATTTCGATGGTCTGACGACTGGTCTGATTTCGCAAAACACTCCGACCGGAGGCTGGCTGGCCAGCTCAACATCGGGTCAGTTAACCGATGGTTGTTTCAACAACGACGGATTTACCTGTGGCTGTGGTTTCACCTATTGTGTACGCAACGTCTGGACAATCTACAGTGGAGGTACTGCTCCGTTGAGTGCCATTTCGGGCAGGTCTGCAGGTATTTCCGGATGGGATGGAAATACTTTGCTGGGGCAGTTTGATTATTGGGTGGAAGCGGCAACAACCCGCTGGATAAAACATTCCCTGGGTTTTTCAGGTTATAAGGATATGAATGTTTCTTTCAAGTGGAAATGCCTCGGCGAATCCTCCGGCTCATCAGCACTGGATTATGGGTCAGTTCATCTTAGCACCAACAACGGTTCTTCATGGTCAACTATCAATACAGGAGGCAATGGAAACAGCGGCAAATACTACGGCTTGACTGCTACGCAGAACGCCAGTATCGATCTGGCTTCTTCGTACGACAATGCTTCAAATGTTCTTCTCGCATTTAAATGGACCTGCGATGACAATGCTGGCGGAGGCGGTCCGACGTTTATCATTGATAATATTCTGGTCACCGGATGTCCGCTTGGAGGAACCATTTCACCATTATCGACAACTTTTTCAACATCGGGAAGCACCACCCTCACTTGTTCTGGCGTAGTTACCGGGGCAAGTTATCAATGGCAAAGCGCTCCTTCTGCAACTGGTCCGTGGACGGATATAGCCGGTGCCACATCGGCTGCATATACCACGCCGGTATTGACCACTACAACTTATTTCCGATGCAAAGTGTATTCCGGTTCCTGCGATCCGTCGTATCAGAATTCACCTGCTGTTGTTACGATTAATTCAAATGGATGCACCCCTGCATCAATACTCTCAGAGCCGGCAAGTGTGAGCTTATGTGAAAACAGCGATGCGTTATTTACAGTTACTGCTGCGGGTACAACACCGGTATCCTATTACTGGCAGTTTAGCACCGATGCTGGTCTCAGCTGGAACAACATTTCAGGGAATCCTTATAGCAATTATCTTTCGGGAAATTTATTAATCCCTTCAGTTAGTGATGTTCTTAACGGATATAATTACCGCTGCATTGTTTCAAATGCCTGCGGAACAGATACATCAAATGGAGTTACCCTTTCCGTAATGAATGCACCGTCAGTCTTTGCAGGCAATGATACTCTGATTGAACCTGGTACGACAGCATTGTTGCTTGCTTACGCATATAATGGTCAGTCCCCTTTTACGTATAGCTGGCTTCCCTCCGGTGACTTGAACACACCTGACTCTTCCGGAACCATTGCTGCTCCCGCTACTACAACAGCTTACACTGTTTATGTAACTGGTTCCAATGGTTGTGTAGGTTCTGACGTCATTGTTGTGCATGTAAATTCAACTGCAGAATTAAACATTCCAAATGTTTTCACACCTAATAATGATAATTTTAATGATCAGTTTGTCATTGTTGCCGAAGGGGTGCAGCAAATTAAAGTTGCGATTTTTAACCGGTGGGGAAAAGAAATTGTGACTTACGACGGCATAACTTCAAATTGGGATGGGAGGACGTCTTCGGGCGTCATGGCCGATGACGGTACTTATTTTTATGTTGTCGAAGCCATCGATCTGGAAGGAAAGAAGAGTGTTTATCAGGGCAGCCTGACATTGTTCACCAAATAAATTTGTGTTTTCCGGTTTATTATCTGTTGATTATTGCATTCTGATTAATTTGAGAAAAAATCAGATTGGCTGATATTTGGAAATCTGAACGAAAAGAGCTCCTGCTGCAGTTTTTCGGGGATGACTTCCTGTCCTTCAAGAACAAGTGCAGATCTTTTACCCAACAGTAATTTCAGCGCAAACGCTGGGACTGTCCATATCGCAGGCCGGTGCAATGCTTTTGCAAAAGCTCTTGTGAATTGTTTATTGGTAATGTTTTTTGGCGAAACCAGATTGTATATTTCAGCAGGCGATTGCTGTGATAGAATGTGTATGATTGCTCCGGCAACATCACTGATATGAATGAATGGGAATGACTGAGTTCCGCTTCCCATGCGACATCCAAGACATAACTTGAACATTGGTTTCAGCTTTTTCAGCATGCCTCCGTTTATTCCAAGAACGACTCCCAATCTGATGATGACAAGTTTTGTCGTTTCTGAAATGTTTGCGGGAGCAGCCTCCCATTTTCTGCAAACTTCGGGCAGGAAGCCATCTGCAAAGGATGTACTTTGCTCAGAGTGAACATGAACCGAATCATAAATACCAACAGCCGATGTGCTGATGAACCGCTCCGGTGGCTGTTTGCAGAGACTTATTGCCTGAGCAATAGTTGATGCTGATTGGATGCGGCTTTCGAGAATTTCTGCTTTATAACTTGCAGTCCAGCGCTTATTGATGGTGGCCCCGGCCAGATTAATCACGGCTAAACTTCCATCAATTTTTTCTGCAAGTTTTGCCGGGTTGCGCTGATATTCCGTGCGTGAAAGAATGAAAACGGAATATCCGGCTGACTCCAGTTTTTGTTGAAGTACCTGCCCGATGAACCCACGGCCACCGGCAATAAATATTTTTTTATTGTTCGAGAAATCCATCACGCATGTGAATCTGCCGGTCCGAAAGCTGCGCCAGATCAGGGTTATGAGTGATAATTACAAAAGTCTGATTCATTTCGTTCCGCAGTTTCAGAAACAACTCATGCAACTCGCGGGCGTGGTCTGTATCAAGATTGCCACTGGGCTCATCAGCCAGAATGACATCCGGATCATTGATCAGTGCGCGTGCTACAGCCACTCTTTGCTGCTCTCCGCCTGACAAAGCAGATGGTTTGTGTGTCATCCGGTCTTTGAGTCCGAGCGTGATGAGAAGTCTTTCGGCTTTTGCAGTTGCTTCTGATTTGCCCATTCCACCTATGAATGCGGGTATGCACACATTTTCAAGTGCCGTAAATTCCGGTAGCAAATGATGAAACTGAAAAACGAATCCGATGTGTTTGTTGCGAAAAACATTGAGCTTGCGTTCTCCAAGCGAGAATACATCGGTTCCATCATACAAAATCTGACCGCTGTCGGGTTTATCCAGTGTTCCCATAATATGCAGCAGTGTGGTTTTCCCGGCTCCGGATGCACCCAGAATTGAAATGATTTCGTTTTTCTGAATGGTCAGATTAATGCCTTTCAGCACCTGCAGTGGGCCGAACGACTTCCGGATATCTTTGATTTCTATCGGCATCAGTTGATTTTTTCAAGTCCGTACTTGTCGTGGATTACTTTCCCATCAACGATGTCGCGCATTTCAACAAACAGTTTTCCATGCTTGAAACTATAGCAGATGTACACGGAATTTGTTTCGTTCATATTTCCGAAAACGGCTCTCTTTGCGGTGCATCGAGTCAGTGGCAATGTTTTTAAATCTTCAACAACGTACTTTCCCATAGTGGATTTATACATCATTTTACCGTCGATCTCGCTCACTTTGATATTTTCCTGAAAAACGGTATCTCCTTTCAGAATGAGCAGGCTTGTTCCATTCATGGCTCCCGGAGCGGAATTCCACTTTTCGATCACCTGTACGCCCTGATCCTCGTATTGCCAGCTGCCCTGCAGAAAAGCCAGGTTTTTAATGGCTTTCACAGGATGTTTTGCTGTGTTGCACCCAGCTAAAACAAGAACTATCACAAGCGGGAAAAGCGCCTTTTTCATCGGAATTTTTTTTCAAACTTACGAAAAACTTACGAATCGGTTTTGAAAAGTCGTTTATTGCCTGAATAAAAAATGCCCGGACTTAAATTGAATCAGGACTGTTTTTCCTGAATTCATCGTAGGGACGTCCAATTTTTTTTTGAATTTTTTGAGGAGAAATAGTCTGAGAAAAATGGATAAAGAAAAATGTTTATTATGATTTTTTCTGACCCGCCAACTGGCGGGTCAAATAATAATAGCCCGGCCAAAATGGCCGGGTAGAATATATAACAAAAACGACCACGGAGAGGTCGAATAAAATCGAAATTTTCGAAACAATGGTTTCAAAAACGGGTGGATTGGACCCTGTCAGGGTCCTGATTTTGTGCTTTTTGACATCCGGCTGTCGCCGGATGCTATTATTGTTTGACATCCTCCGGACGTCAGTATTGCTTCTGAAAGAAATGACAATATCTTTTTGTCAGGACACAATAAAAAGGGGAGACGTAATATTTCATATCCAACAGCCGGTCTTTTGCAAAGCAGTAGCAATATAAATCTCGCGGCCAGGAAACAGTGCGAAACGGTGTTGAAATCTCGATTATTGCCTGAATAAAAAAAACGCCCGGACTTAAATTGAATCCGGGCTGTTTCTGTTGAACATGCAGACTTTATTCTATTGTCTGACTATTCTTACAATCTGAACCTGTTTCTTATGGATGATTTGCATGAAATATATCCCGGCAGAATATTCCGAAAGATCAATCTCTTTATTTCCTGAACTGCTGTTGAGATCATTCAGATTTCCGGTGAAAATCAGTTTTCCGTCAGCATTGGTGATTGTAATTGCCGCATCCTCATTCAGGTTGTTTGAACTCAAATATACCGCTCCATCAGTGGGATTGGGAAATACGCCGGTAATCAGGTCACCGCTTTCTTCAATGATATCGCACAATTGAATGTTGACATTGATTGTATCGCTTGCGGAACAACCGTTATTCACCGTTACCCAGATAGGATATACTCCTATAAAGCAACCAGAACAAGTGAATTGAATTGATTGAGAGGTCGCTCCGTTTTCGCTCCAAAGGTATGTTGCTCCGGGATTCCCGGCATCGAGTGTCAGGGTTTCTGTATCTGCGCAGATGGTCGTATCATTTCCCAGCCACACCACCGGAAGCGGATTCACAGCGAGATTCAGCGTGTAAATACTGTCACATCCTGAAATGGTCAAATATCCTGCAGTGTATGTTCCGGCTGTTGAATACGTCGTTCCATGCCATAAGTAACTCTCGCCTTCACAAATTGAATGATTTTCAGAGAAGGCGTATTCCTGACCGATGCTCAG
>CAZJOL010000108.1:0-8980 GCA_964547605.1 uncultured Bacteroidaceae bacterium
ATTACCTAAAGCGTCATAAATCAATAATTTAGTATTTTATGTGCTTTTTATTGTCATATGCCGTAAAAATATTTTGAAATACCAGAATTAAATTATAGTTTTGCGTTTACATTGGGTAATATTTTTTATATGGAAGAATTTGACAGAAAAGAAAGGGATGAAATTTACTCGAGACCTGTACGTGCCGGAAAGCGCACTTATTTTTTCGATGTAAAGGAAATGAAGAGTGGCGAAATGTACATCACCATTACGGAAAGCAAAAAGCGTTTCAATGAGGAAAGCGGAAAATTCTTCTACGAAAAGCATAAAATTTTTCTGTATAAGGAAGATTTCGACAAATTCGCCAAAGGGCTGGATGTGGTTGTGAACTTTATCCGCACGGGTGAAAAAGCACCGGAAGAGGATTTTCACGAGTATGCCGACCAGCAGGAGTTTAGCAGCGAACTGAATCAGGAACAATCTGATTTGTAGTTGTATTCACATATTTACTTGTTCCGCTCACAAAAAAGTGCGGAATAATTTGTATTTTTGACCGTTCAATTTTTAACCGCGCAATTTTTTTATGGGAAAAGTCATTTCAATCGCCAATCAGAAGGGCGGTGTAGGGAAAACCACCAGTGCTATCAATGTAAGCGCCGGTCTGGCCGTGCTGGAGAATAAAGTTTTGCTCATCGATGCTGACCCGCAGGCAAACGCCACATCGGGACTCGGCTTCGATCCAAAGAATATCAGGACCAGTATTTACGAATGCATTGTTGACAGCGTGAATCCGGCCGATGCCATTTTACATACCAAAACGCCGAACCTCGATATATTGCCGGCTCACATCGATCTGGTCGGTGCTGAAATCGAAATGATCAACATGGAAAACCGCGAGCGCATGATGCGCAAAGTGGTGCGCCAGCTGAAAGATCAGTATGATTACATCATTATCGACTGCTCTCCGTCGCTCGGTCTTATTACCGTAAACTCGCTCACAGCCTCCGATTCAGTGCTTATTCCGGTGCAGTGCGAATACTTTGCACTCGAAGGTCTCGGCAAGCTTCTGAATACAATAAAAATTGTACAGACCAGACTCAATCAGGAACTGGCCATCGAAGGAATCCTGCTCACCATGTACGATGTGCGTCTGCGCCTGTCAAATCAGGTGGTCGATGAAGTCCGCAGCCATTTCAAGGAAATGGTTTTCGAAACCATCATTCCGCGCAACACCCGACTGGGCGAAGCCCCATCGTTTGGCGAAAGCATCATCATGTTTGATGCTGAAAGCAAAGGATCGATCAGCTACCTCAATCTTGCACGCGAAATTCTGCAACGCAACAGCGTGGTTAAACAGTAAAAATATTTTCAAAACAACGACTGATTTTCAATTTGATGAATACACGAAAAAATGCATTGGGACGCGGGCTGGGAGCTCTTCTTGAGGGTGCGAATGATGAATCGTCACAGGGCGTAACAACACCGGTAATTGCTTTCCCGCTGATTGATATTGACGAAATCGAGGCCAATCCTTATCAGCCACGCGACCGCTTTGAGCAGGAAGCACTGAAAGGTTTGTCTGAATCAATCAAGCATCAGGGTCTAATTCAGCCTATTACTGTTCGCAAACTTAAAAACGGAAAGTATCAGCTCATTTCAGGTGAACGCCGTTTGCGTGCATCGAAAATGGCCGGCCTGACGCAGATTCCTGCATTCATCCGCGAAGCCGATGATGAAGCTGTATTGCAGATGGCGCTTGTTGAGAACATTCAGCGTGAAAACCTGAATGCAATTGAGGTTGCACTCACTTTCGACAAGCTGATGGATGAGTACAAAATGACTCAGGAAATGCTCAGCGAAAAAGTTGGCAAGAAGCGTACAACAGTGGCCAATTATCTTCGTTTGCTCAAGCTGCCCATTGAAATTCAGGCCGGAATCCGCGACAACAAAATTACAATGGGACATGCCCGCTCGCTGATCGGACTTGAGGACGGCGAAAAAATGAAAGCTGTGTTCGAGCGCATCGTGAGCGAAGACCTTTCTGTCCGTCAGGTTGAGGATATCGTGCGCGGAATGGTGGCTGTGCCTGAAAAGAAAACGGCAAAGAAAAAAGAAAAGGATATTGCCCACGAAGAATTGCAGAAATCAATCGCTGAGAAAATCGGCCTGAAAGTGCAGGTGAAGTCTGGTCCAAAAGGTGGCACACTCACCATCCATTTCAAAAATGACGATGAGCTGAAAAAAATCGAAACCATTTTTCATTGACGATGAACAGGATTGCTGCGACAATACTACTGATTTTCGCATTCCTCAATATTGTCAAAGCCCAGAATATTGATGATACCACAGTTGTGGTTCATTCTCCCAAAAAAGCAACGATCATGTCGGCCTGTCTGCCAGGACTGGGGCAGGCGTACAATAAGAAATACTGGAAGATCCCGATTCTCTATGCAGGTCTGGGCGGTGCAGGATACGCGATTGTCTGGAACAACAACAAATATCAGGACTTCCGCAAGGCCTACATTGCGCGCACCGACACACTCGATGCCACAACCGATGCGTACCCGCGCTATTCAGCATCCAATCTGCTTGATCTGCGGAATTACTACCGGCATAATCTGGAGTTATCGGTCATTATCATAACGGCGGTATACATCCTTAACATCGTGGATGCCTCTGTTGATGCGCATTTGTACGATTTCGACATCAGCGATGATCTGAGTCTGCGCGTTCAGCCTTCGGTCTGGAGTGTCGGACCCGGATCTCAGTTTGGAGGCGGACTTTCATTAACCTTTAAGCTCAAGCCATGAAAATATTTATCATCGGATATGGTAAAATGGGTAAAATGATTGAGTCGCTGGCAACACAAGCGGGACACGAAATAGTGGCTGTAGTCGATGCAGGTCAGTTCTGGCCTCGTTTTACCGATGCTGACCGGCCTGATGTCGCCATTGAGTTCACTCAACCTGATGTGGTAACCGACAATCTGAAACACTGCATTGAGTGGGGCATTCCGGTTGTTACAGGAACTACTGGCTGGGAAAAATACCGTGATGAAATAAAGAATTTTTGTCTTCAGAAAGAAGGCGCCGTAATGTTTGGCAGCAATTACAGCATTGGAGTGAACGTCTGGTTCAATGCGCTGAAAGCTGCTGCAGCCGGCCTTGCCACAGCATCTGGCTATACAGTTTTGATTGATGAAACTCATCACATAAACAAAAAAGACAAACCCAGCGGAACGGCCATAACTGCAGCAAACCTCATTCAGGAGCGCATGTCGCAATATGATGGCTGGTCGCTGAAAGATGAAGAAGGAAAAATACATATCGAAGCACATCGGAAACAGGACGTGACAGGAACTCATTCTGTTTTTTTTTCATCGGACATGGATGAGATTGAACTGGTGCACCGTGCACACAGCCGCGAAGGTTTTGCCAAAGGCGCAATTCGTGCTGCAGAGTGGCTTTGCAGCAGGAAAGGCTTTTATGATTTTTCACTTGTTTTCGAAGAAATATTTGCCAACGGCAATAAATAAAGGATTAAACGTTATTTGTAAAAACTGAAAAATATGGACCTGGTCATTCTTTTCACACTATTGTTTTTTCTGCTCACGGTTGTGAGTCTTGCATTCATTTTCCGCAAAGCCGGACAGTCGCCGTTTCTGGCTTTTGTGCCTGTGTACAACATTGTCATCTGGTTGCGCATTGTGAAAAAACCGCTGTGGTGGCTCATTTTCACCATCATGCCATACATCAATGTGTTCATGGTCATGCTGCTTATTGTTGAAACGCTCAAGGCCTTCAACAAGCACAGCATCGGAGCGCAGATACTGTCCATCATGTTTCCGTTTTTCTATATGCCTTATCTGGCATTCAATAAAAATCTTGTGTACATCCATCCCGATCAGCAGGAAAAAAGGAAGAAATCTTTTTCGCGCGAATGGGTCGAGGCCATTGTATTTGCAGTAATTGCGGCCACTGTCATCCGGATGTTTTTCATTGAAGCATATACCATTCCGACATCATCAATGGAGAAGTCGATGCTGGTGGGCGACTTCCTGTTTGTTGACAAAATGACTTTCGGCTCAAGAACGCCCATGACTCCTTTTTCGTTTCCGTTTGTGCATCACACCTTGCCGCTGACAAAGGAGTCAAAGAGTTATATCAGCTGGATTCAGCTTCCATACTATCGTTACCCGGCATTCAGAAAAATAGAGAACAACGATGTGGTTGTATTTAATTTTCCGGCAGGCGATACCGTAATGCTGAAAAACCAGGCCAAGACATATTATGGGATGGTAATCGAACAGGCCGTGGGAATGGCTTTGGAAGCCGGAAAAGAAAAGAAAGATTATCCTCAGTTTATGGATCTGGCCCGCCGTGCGGTTCTTCAGTGGTCCGACATCACTGTGCGTCCGGTTGATAAACGCGAAAACTACATCAAACGCTGTGTGGCCATTCCGGGAGATATTATTGAAATCAGGGGAAGACAGTTGTATATCAATGGCAAGGCTGTTGAAAACCCTGAACAGATGCAGTATAATTACAAGTTCACGCTTAAGCCGGGTTCAGTCATTTCGCGCAAGAAGCTGATGAATATCGGACTCAGCCTCGAGGACATTGAGAACTCCAAAAATGCCGCTGCATATTATGGTTACTCATCCAATGTGATGATTATGCCGATGACTTTTGACATGCTGCGTGAATTCAACAGCCAATTCGGAACGATGCTCGATACAGTGCCCGAAGTTTTGAATGACACTGCCTGGGATCCGACCGTATTCCCGCACAGCCCTGCGTTTCCGTGGAACCGCGACAATTTCGGACCGCTGCAGGTACCGTCAAAAGGACAGACTGTGAAAATCGACACAACCAACTATGTCATCTATTCTCGCATCATCAACATTTATGAAGGCAATACGCTTGAAGTGAAAAACGGAAAAGTGTTCATCAATGGTCAACCAGCCAACAGTTATACTTTCAAAATGGATTATTATTTCATGATGGGAGATAACCGCCACAATTCGGCCGACGGCCGCTACTGGGGCTTCGTTCCGGAAGATCACATTGTTGGCAAGGCTGCTTTTGTGTGGCTGAGTCTCGACAAGGACCGCTCGCTCACTCATGGAAAAATCCGCTGGAGAAAAATGCTGCGACTGGTGCACTGATGTGCTTCGCACATTATTAGTGGAAAGTTATAAAGTGGAATGTTTATAAAGGTGACGTAAACGTTTGCGGCCCAAAGCATAGTGCATGGAGCACAACGCACAACGCACAACGCATGCGGCATGCGGCATAGGGCATGCGGCCCAAAGCACAGTGAATGGAGCTCAACGCACAACGCACAACGCTCAATGCTCAACGCACAACGCATAACGCGTAACGTCTGTAACGTCTGTAACGACTGTAACGACTGTAACGACTGTAACGATTGTAACGCGTAACGACTAAGCTCCTTCTCAGAGCTGAAAGCTGATTACTGAAAGCTGATTACTGAAAGCTGACGGCTGAATTGTTTGCCAATCTCATTTATTCAGCGTAATTTTGCAATTGCAATATGGTTCCCTCTTTTATCAATAATCTGAATGACGTACAGCGCGAAGCAGTTACCTGCACCGAAGGCCCTGTAATGGTGCTTGCCGGCGCTGGATCGGGCAAGACACGTGTGCTTACATATCGTGTGGCTTACCTGATTCAGAGCGGTGTTCAGCCATATAATATTTTAGCGCTGACTTTTACAAACAAGGCAGCACGCGAAATGAAGGAACGCATTTTTCAGCTGGTCGGTGATGCAAAAGCGCATGCATTGTGGATGGGAACTTTTCACTCCATTTTTGCACGCATTCTGAAAATGGAAAGTGAGAAAATCGGTTATCCGAAAGACTTTACCATCTACGATACCGATGATTCAAAAAGCGTTCTGAAAGCCATTGTCCGCGACTTCAAGCTCGATGATAAAGCCTATAATCCGGGTTATGTGCTCAACAGAATTTCAGCGGCCAAAATGAATCTGATCAACCCTGAGCAATACAAAGACGATCCGGAAATCCAGTATCAGGATAAGATGGCGAAAAAGCCGCAGATTACCGACATTTACCGTGAATACTGGAACCGCTGCAAACGCTCTGCCGCCATGGATTTCGACGATCTGCTCTTCAATACAAACCTGTTGCTGCATCATTATCCCGAAGTGCTGAAAAAATATCAGGATCGCTTCGAATACATTCTGGTTGATGAGTATCAGGATACGAACTACGCTCAGTATCTCATTCTGAAGCGGCTTGCAGCATTGCGCGAAAACATCTGTGTGGTTGGTGATGATGCTCAAAGTATCTACGGATTTCGTGGTGCCAACATTCAGAATATTCTCAATTTCAATAAGGATTATCCTTCGCAGAAAACATTCAAACTTGAGCAGAATTACCGCTCCACCAAAACCATTGTAGCAGCTGCCAATTCTGTGATTCAGAACAATCAGTCGCAGCTGCATAAAATGGTATGGACCGGAAACGATGAAGGAGAGCCGGTTTCGCTCATCAAAGCCTCGAACGATATTGATGAAGCTTTATTGGTGGCCAATTCCATTTTTCATACGCGGATGACTTATCATCTGAACAACAGCGATTTTGCAGTGCTTTACCGCACCAACGCCCAGTCGCGTGCCATGGAAGATGCGTTGCGAAAACTCAATATCCCTTACCGCGTGTACGGCGGCATGTCGTTTTACAAGCGCAAGGAAGTAAAAGACCTGATCGCGTATTTCCGCATTGTCATTAATCCAAACGACAATGAAGCATTCTACCGCATCGTGAATTATCCGGCGCGTGGAATCGGCAACACAACGCTGCATAAGATTTCTGTACATGCCAGTGAGCAGGAAGTCCCTGTCTGGGCCATTCTTCAGAACATTGATATTTACCATCACGACTTCAATGCATCGACCATAAAACGATTGAAGGACTTTATGGAGATGATCCGGCATTACCAGCAGCAGCTGCTTACATCAACCGCATGGGAACTCGCAACAAAGATTGCAACCGGCTGCGGACTGGTGAAGGAGTTGTTCGAAGACCGATCGCCTGAAGGTATTGCTCGATATGAAAATATTGAATCCGTGCTCAACGGTATCCGCAGTTTTGAAGACGAATTCGAACAGGCCAATAACGGCGAAAAGCCCTCTCTGAGCGACTTTCTGCAGATGGTGTCGTTACTGACAACCGTTGATGAGGCCGATGAAAAGGAAAATCCGGACAGAGTTTCATTGATGACTGTTCATGCTGCAAAAGGACTTGAATTTCCATATGTTTTTGTAGCTGGTCTCGAGGAAAATTTATTTCCGAGCTCCATGTCGATGGGATCCAGAGCTGAAATCGAAGAAGAACGGCGTTTGTTTTATGTGGCAATTACACGGGCCATGCAGAAACTCACTTTGAGTTATGCCGACACCAGATTGAAGTGGGGTGAGCTGAATTTCTGCACTCCAAGCCGTTTTCTGGAGGAACTGGATTCTTCATTGCTTGATATTCCGCAGAAATTTTCTCCGGGATTCAAGCAGAAAGAGGACGATGAATTCCGCATGAAATCAACTGATCCGACTCCCGGTTATTCTTTCAGGGAGAAGATTCAGAAAGGATCGGGATATTCATTCAACAGGAAAACGCAGGATTCGAAAGGACCGGAATTTAAAAAGAAGGAAGCGCCACAGCCGAAAGCTGCACCAGCATTCAGTGATAAAGACCTGGCCGACATTGATGATATTGCCGAAGGCATGCGCGTTGAACATGCACGCTTCGGAGCAGGCACTGTGATTCAGATTGAAGGAAACGGACAGAATAAGAAAGCTTTGGTTGAATTTGACTTATCGGGACAAAAGCAGCTCGTACTGCGTTTTGCGAGACTCAAAGCCATTCAGAATTAAAACAAAAAGGCAGTTCATTGAATTGTCGAAATAAAATCAGATATTTGTAAACAAATCCATTCTCTATGGAGTACAACACACAGCGCGAACAAATTGAAATGACCGAATACGGCAGGTATGTAAAACAAATGGTTGAATTCATCAGGACCATGCCGGATAAAGATACCCGGACAAAGGCCGCCAATGCAATTGTTCATGCGATGATGACCGTTCAGCCCGGTCCGCGCGACATGACTGATTACAAACGCAAACTATGGGATCATCTGATGCTGATGAGCAATTTTCAGCTGGATGTTGATTCACCGTATCCGCTCCCTGAGCCTGATAAGAAAGCTGTTGCCCAGTTCCTGAATTATTTAATACCCTACGAAGTACGCTTTCGTTTCTATGGCCGCTATGTTGAGAAAATGGTGAAGAAAGCAATTGAAATGGAAGAAGGCGAAGAAAAGACCGAGCTTGTCAGATTGATTGCCAATACCATGAAAAAACTGTACCTGACATGGAACAAGGACAGCGTTAAAGATGAAATCATTATCGAACAGCTGAATATTTTGTCGGAAGGAAAACTGGCTCTGGATCCGGGCTACGTGTTGCAGGACACAACTGAATTCGTAAAGAACAATAAACCACAGCCAAAACCCTGGGGACAGCAAAACAAGAAAAACAAGAAAAATAAATTCCGGAAATTAAAATAATTACCATGAGCAGCTTTGAAATCACTGGTGGAAACAGGCTTTCAGGAGCCATCACTCCGCAGGGAGCCAAAAACGAAGCGTTGCAGGTTATCTGTGCTGTGCTACTGACCAAGGAAAAAGTCACCATTTCAAATGTTCCTGACATCAGAGATGTGAATAAACTCATTGATGTCATGCGCTTTCTGGGGGTAGAAGTGAATAATCCTGTTCCCGGAACCTGGGAATTCACGGCTGCTGATGTTCACATTGATTATCTTCAAACCGATGAGTTTCGCCAGAATGCAGGTGTGCTGCGGGGTTCAGCAATGATCCTCGGCCCGATGCTGTCACGTTTTGGTGTGGGTGCCATTCCACGTCCGGGTGGGGATAAGATTGGCCGCCGCCGCATG
>CAZJOL010000109.1:0-8930 GCA_964547605.1 uncultured Bacteroidaceae bacterium
AATTACAATCGTGTTGAAAGCATGATGAAAAACGGAATTGCATCGTCAGCTGATCTGGATGCCATTCGTGTCGAACAACTAAAAGCCGATCAGTCGCTGATGGAAGTACTTTCCGCGCGCAACTCCTATTGCCTGATGCTTTCATCATTTACCGGAGAAACCTTTTCTGAAAATACACCTTTAATAAAACCTGTTTTACCGGAAATCAAAACAGATACATTTAAAATGATGCGGCCAGAACTTATTCTTTTTGATGCGCAAAGCAGAATGACCGAAAGCCAGGGAAAACTGATCCGCTCAGCAACGATGCCGAAACTTGGTTTATTTGCGCAGGGCGGCTATGGCAAGCCAGGACTGAATATGCTGAGCAATGAATTCAATCCGTTTTTTATCGGCGGTGTACGCCTCAGCTGGAGTCTGGGTTCATTCTACACCCAGGGCAACGATCTGCAATTGCTGAAAATTAATTCATCGTCAGCAGAAATTCAGAAGCAGACTTTTATTTTCAACACCAATCTGAAAATCGCGCAGCAAAACATTGAAATTGAAAAATGGCAGAAGCTCCTTGAATCCGATGATGAAATCATAAAGCTTCGTCAGAGCATAAAAAGCACAACCGAAGTCCGGTTGGAAAACGGCACAGCAACTGCATCGGATCTGATCCGCGAAACGAATGCGCTCAGCCGCGCCATGTTTGATAAAGCGATGCACGAAACGCAGTTGCTCATTGTTTACTACAATCTGAAAAATTCAACAAACCAGTAAAATCTTTCTTATGAAAACCATTCAATATTTCCTGTCAATTGTTCTGATGATTTCCATCGCATCCTGCGGAAGCGGTGACGGAGACACCGATGCAACCGGTGTTTTCGAAGCAACCGAAATCATTGTATCTTCGGAAGCCAACGGAAAAATCCTTGAGCTGAATGTCAACGAAGGCGATGAGCTGAAAAAAGATCAGCTGATTGCCGTGATTGACAGCACTCAGTTGTATCTGAAAAAACTTCAGCTCGAAGCCAGCGCAAAAGGCGTCAGAAGCCGTAATCCAAATGTGCGGGTTCAGATTGCCGCAACACAGCAGCAGCTCGAAACTGCCAGATCGGAGAAGAAGCGGATCGAAAATCTGGTGAATGCAAATGCCATGAACAGCAAACAACTCGATGACATCAATGCACAGATTCTGGTGCTCGAAAAGCAACTGGCGGCACAAAAAGAAACGCTTGAAAACACAAGTTCGGGTATAGGTAGTGAATCCGATGCACTCGACATTCAGATTGCGCAGATTGCCGATCAGTTGCAGAAATGCCGGATACTGAGTCCGATCAACGGAACGGTGCTTGTGAAATATGCCGAGCAGAGCGAGTTTGCAGTTACAGGTAAAGCCATATTGAAAATTGCCGACACGGAACAAATGGTTCTTCGGGCGTACGTCACAGCCGATCAGCTGACAAAAATCAAAATCGGTCAGAAAGTGAAAGTTCAGGCAGAATCCGGAGAAGATGACAGCCGCGGATATGAGGGCACCGTAACATGGATTTCGGATAAATCAGAGTTTACACCAAAGACCATCCAGACACAGGATGAGCGAGCAAACCTTGTTTACGCCGTGAAAGTGGCGGTAAAGAATGATGGCTTTCTGAAAATCGGGATGTATGGCGGAATAATTTTAGGAGAATAAAAATGTCGGTAGTTGTTGAAAATATCTGCAAAAATTACGGTGCTGTTCAAGCATTGAACGGAGTAAGTTTTTCGGCCGGACAGGGAGAAATTTTTGGAATCATTGGTCCCGACGGTGCGGGGAAGACGACGCTGTTCAGAATTCTGACAACGCTCATTCTTGCCGACAGCGGAAAAGCTTATGTGGATGGATTTGATGTAGTGAAAGACTACAAAAAAATCCGGCATCTGGCCGGTTATATGCCCGGACGTTTTTCGTTGTATCAGGATCTGACAGTTGCTGAAAATCTGAAAATTTTCGCCAGTGTTTTCAACACCACTATAGAAGAAAATTATTATCTGATCAAAGACATATACAGTCAGATTGAACCATTCAAGAACCGCCGTGCGGGCGCACTTTCAGGTGGCATGAAACAAAAGCTCGCCTTGAGTTGCGCATTGATTCACAAGCCATCGGTTCTTTTTCTGGATGAGCCGACCACCGGTGTTGATCCGGTTTCGCGAAAGGAATTCTGGGACATGCTGATGAAGCTGAAACAGGAAGGGATCACCATTCTGGTATCGACTCCCTATATGAACGAAGCTGCTTTGTGTGACCGCATTGCTTTGATTCAGTCCGGTGAAATTTTCAAAACCGACACGCCTGCGAACATTGTAAAGGATTTCGGAAAAACACTCTGGGCGGCCAGAAGCCGCAACATGTCAAAACTGCTGACCGATCTGCGGAATCATCCGGCGATTGGCCAGTGCTATGCTTTTGGTGATTCGAATCATGTGATCATGGATGATGATACCATGACAGCCGACATGCTGAAGCAATATCTTTCAGAGCAGGGACATGAAATGGTTGATGTTTTTCCGATCGAAGCCGGGATAGAGGATTGTTTCATTTACTTAACTTCAATAAAGCGATGACAGATGTAATTGTTGCCGATCAGCTCACAAAAAGATTCGGAGCGTTCACTGCGGTCGATCACATTTCATTTAATGTGCAGCAGGGCGAAATTTTCGGATTTCTCGGCGCCAACGGAGCTGGTAAAACCACCGCCATGCGCATGTTGTGCGGACTCAGCAAGCCCACTTCTGGAAAAGGTCTGGTGGCTGGGTTCGACATATCGCATCAGAGCGAGAACGTGAAGAAAAACATCGGATATATGAGTCAGAAATTTGCCTTGTACGAAGATCTGAAGGTGTGGGAAAATATTCGTTTGTATGCCGGCATTTATGGCGTGCCGGATAAAGAAATCGCACCACGAACCGATGAGATGTTGTCGTCGATTGATTTTTTATCAGAGAAGAACTCACTTGTAAAATCGTTACCTCTTGGATGGAAACAGAAACTGGCTTTTTCCATTTCAATATTTCATCGTCCGAAAATTGTGTTTCTGGATGAACCGACCAGTGGTGTTGATCCGATTGTACGGCGGCAGTTCTGGGAAATGATTTATAAGTCAGCCGACGAAGGCATCACCGTATTTGTCACCACACATTATCTCGATGAGGCAGAATATTGTCACCGCGTTTCGATAATGGTCGATGGAAAAATCGCAGCGCTCGATACACCGGCTGCATTGAAAAAACAATCAGGAGCCGGTACAATCGAAGATGTATTTCACCAGCTCACCCGAGGTGCAACCCGAAAAGCAGATTAACATGAGACAGTTTCTGATATTTACTCAAAAGGAATTCTATCACATCTTCCGCGACCGCTGGACGATGATGATTCTGCTCATTCTTCCGGTCGTCATGCTGATTCTTTTCGGATATGCCATAACCACCGAAATACGCAATTCTCATTTCGTAGTCTTTGATCCGTCGCGCGATGCAGCCACGCAGGGCATTGTGAACAAACTTGAAACCAGCGAGTATTTTATTTTCGATGGTTATGTCCATACACCACAGGAGGCAGAAGAAATTTTCATGCGTGGAAAAATAGGAATGTTTATTATTTTCAGTGAGAATTTTTACAGCAACATGTTGCATACCGGCAATGCCCAGATACGGATTGTTACCGACGGATCCGATCCGAACACAGCCCACACACTTACCTTGTATGCACAGAGTCTCATGGCTACGTATCAGCAGGAAATTTTCAAAACAGAGTCCGTTCCGTTTCAGATCGATCAACAGATACGGCTGCTGTATAACCCGACCATGAAGGGATTATACAACACTGTGCCCGGTGTGATGGGAATGCTCATCATGCTTGTGTGTGCCATGATGACATCGGTATCGATTGTGCGTGAAAAAGAAAAGGGCAACATGGAAATTCTGCTGGTTTCGCCTATGAAACCCCTCAGCATCATTCTGGCGAAAGTGATTCCGTTTTTCATGATTTCGCTGATGAATTTCACCACCATCATTTTAATTGCAACGCTCATCATGGGCGTGCCTGTCAATGGCAGCTGGCTTTTACTCATTGCTGTATCATTGCTGTTCATTTTTGTTTCGCTTGCCATTGGTATATTGATATCAACCCTCGTTAGTAAACAGATGGTTGCTTTACTTGCATCGGCGATGGGATTGCTTTTGCCGGCGGTGTTACTGTCTGGACTCATATTCCCGGTATCGAGCATGCCAATAGCGTTGCAGTGGATAGCACAGATTCTTCCTGTGAAATGGTACATCGAAGCCATGCGGTCCATCATGATTATGGGCGTTGGTTTTTCAGAGGTGTCAATGCAGTTTGCCGTATTGTCTGTCATGGCCGTTTTAATATTGACGCTTAGTTTGCGAAACTTCAAAATAAGACTTGATTAGCTATGTTGAAATACCTGCTCGAAAAAGAATTTAAACAATTTTTCCGCAACAAGGCCTTGCCGAAAATGATGATCATCATGCCTCTTATGGCAGTACTGGTTTTCCCCCTGGCTGCGGATTTTGAAATCAAAAACATCAATCTGAGTGTGGTCGATCATGATAAATCTTCGTACTCGCAGTTGTTGATCCAGCATGTTCAGGCATCGGGATATTTCAGACTGACTGATGTGTCGGAAACCTATAATGAATCACTGCAATCGGTGGAAAACGGAAAGTCGGATATGATACTGGAAATTCCATCCGGTTTTGAAAAAGACCTGGTGAAAGAACAACGGTCAAATATTCTCATAGCTGCAAATACGGTGAACGGAATGAAGGGCGGAATCGGCAGTTCTTATCTGGCAAGTATCATCAGAAATTTCAGCTCCGACATCAGGTCGGAATGGTTTCAAAGCAACAGCCGACTGAATGCCCCGCGTTTTGAAATCATTCCGGATTACCGCTTCAATCCTCAGTTGCTGTATCGTGTAACGATGATTCCTGCCATCATGATCATGATTCTTGCCATGGTCTCCGGATTTTTACCGGCACTGAATATCGTCGGAGAAAAAGAAGACGGAAGCATCGAACAGATGAATGTCACCCCGGTAAAAAAGTTCTATTTCATTTTATCGAAGCTGATACCGTACTGGGTTCTTGGTTTTGTGGTCATCAGTATTTCATTTCTGGTTGCCTATTTTGCATACGGTCTTACACCTGCCGGAAACCTGCTTGTAATCTACTTATACGCATCGTTGTTCGTACTTGCATTTTCCGGTTTCGGACTTGTGATTTCCAACTATGCGCAAACCATCCAGCAGGGAATTTTCATGATGTTCTTTTTTGTCATCACGTTCATTTTTCTGAGCGGACTTTATACGCCGGTTGAAAATATGCCAGGGTGGGCACAGGCCATCAGCACCTTCAGTCCGCTGAAGTATATGATCCAGGTACTGCGTCTGGTTTATTTGAAGGGGAGCGGGTTTGCAGAGTTGACCACACAGCTTCTGGCACTGATTTCCTTTGCAGTTTTTTTCAATGGATGGGCCGTTTTGAGTTACAGAAAAAGTCATTGATTTCCGAGATGGGTGTATTGAAATTTTCGGGTCACCCCATTTTCATTTTCAGTTTTGTTGTTTGATGGGTTAGCCGGATGCGTTTTTAAAACACGTGTCCGGTTTTTTTGTTGAATGTCTGTAATCCGCTGTTCATGCGATAAAGCAAGAGCCAAAATATTTTTTGATATTATTTTGAATTCGAAAATACACATGCGCAGGAAATTTTTTTTCAGGGCTTTGAATATTTTTTTTGCAGGCTCTTGATTTTTGAAAACAAATATGGCCGATTTTTTATGTCGACATCCGAAACACATGTGTTTATGCGGCTTTCAGAAGTCGTTATTTTGTACTGCACATGCATAAAATTCCTGTATCGAGGGTAAAATATTTTTCGACGTCAAATACTTTTCAAACAGGAATTGTGAATAACTACGGTGCGTGTTTTTATAAAACGTAGTATTCAAGCCATTTTTCGCATGATTTTTAATTTTCTGATTTGTTGATAAAAAACAGTTGATAAAAAACGAAAAATGTTGCATTGAAAAAAAAATGATTATTTTTGCTGCGAATAAAAAGTTTGAAAAGGAATTTTATGGCATCGAAGAAACGCGTTTACATTTTTGGAAACAAAAAAGCAGAAGGAAAAGCAGACATGAAAAATCTGCTTGGCGGCAAAGGAGCAAACCTTGCTGAAATGAATCTCATCGGACTTCCGGTACCAGCCGGCTTCACAATCACCACAGAAGTGTGTAATGAATATTACGCCATTGGTGAAAACAAAATGAAGGATGTCCTCGCAAAAGAAATTAAAGACGGATTGAGTTTTATTGCGAAGGTAATGAACGCCGGTTTCGGTGACAAAAAAAATCCGTTATTGTTATCTGTTCGTTCAGGCGCACGTGCATCGATGCCTGGTATGATGGAAACAATTCTGAATGTTGGTTTGAATGATGAAACACGCGAAGCGATGATTGCAAAGACAAACAATCCTCGTTTTGTATACGACAGTCAGCGTCGTCTTATTCAGATGTATTCCGATGTGGTGATGGAAAAAGCTGCTGGTATTGAACCGGCAGAAGGAAAAGGAATCCGTCAGCAGCTGGAAAAAGAACTTGAAAAAATAAAAGAAGAACGTCATGCAAAATCGGACACCGATCTTACTGCTGACGATCTGAAAAAATTGATTGAGGTATATAAGTATAAGGTAAAGGAAGTTTTAGGTAAACCTTTTCCGGAAGATCCCATGGAACAACTTTGGGGTGCTATCTTTGCTGTGTTCCGCAGCTGGAACGGAAAACGTGCCATCAGCTATCGCGCCATTGAAGGTATTCCCGAAGATTGGGGAACTGCAGTAAACGTACAGGCGATGGTATTCGGAAACATGGGCGACACTTCTGCAACCGGTGTTGCATTTACGCGTAATCCTGCAACCGGCGATAATTATTTCTACGGTGAATGGCTGGCCAATGCACAGGGCGAAGATGTTGTTGCCGGTATCCGCACACCAAACCCCATCAACGAAGTTGGTAAAAATGAGCACAACGAACATCAGGTAAGTCTTGAAAAAGGAATGCCCGTTGTTTACAAGGAACTCGATGCCATTCAGCAAAAACTGGAAAAGCATTACAAAGATATGCTTGACATCGAATTCACTATTCAGGATGGTCGTCTGTGGATGCTTCAGTGCCGCGTTGGAAAACGCAATGGTACTGCGGCTGTTCGCATGGCTCTTGATATGGCCGACAGCAAACTCATCAGCGAAAAAGATGCAATACTCCGCGTACAGCCTTCACAGCTTGATGAACTGCTGCACCCGATTCTGGATTCCAATGCTGAGAAAAAAGCAAAGATCATTACCAAAGGTCTTCCCGCAGGTCCTGGTGGCGCTGTCGGAAAAATTGTCTTCACATCGAAGGATGCCATTGAATACGCAAAGAAAAACGTCAACTGCATCCTGGTACGTGAAGAAACCAATCCCGAAGACATTGACGGAATGCGTGCTGCAGTAGCTATTCTCACAGCCCGCGGTGGTATGACCAGTCACGCTGCACTTGTTGCACGCGGATGGGGAAAATGCTGCATCGTTGGAGCCGGTGAAGTGAAGATTGATGTGCACAAAAAGGTGATGATTGCTGATGGTAAAGCTTATCACGAAGGTGATGTTATTTCGCTCAACGGAAGCAAAGGAAATGTTTATGAAGGTGCCATCGGAATGGTAAGTGCTGCTGAGAATGAATTTTTCATCCGTTTCATGAAGCTGGTTGACAAGTACCGCAACATGAAAGTCCGCACCAATGCTGACACTCCGGATGATGCAATGAAAGCACGTGAATTTGGTGCCGAAGGCATCGGACTTTTCCGCACAGAGCATATGTTCTATGGACGTGGCAGCGAAAATGCGCTTTTCTCACTCCGCAAAATGATTATTTCAAATACAAAAGAAGAACGTCAGAAAGCCATTGACGAACTGTATTCATTTGTAAAGAAAGACATCAAAGGTACGCTGGAAGCCATGGACGGATTCCCTGTCACCATCCGCACACTCGATCCGCCGCTTCACGAATTTGTTCCCAACAAAAAAGAAGCCCGCGAAGAACTTGCAAAGAGTCTGAATATCACGATGGACGAATTCTGCAAGCGTGCTGATCTTCTTCACGAGAACAATCCGATGATGGGTCATCGCGGAGTACGTTTAGGTGTAACTTATCCTGAAATTACCGAGATGCAGGTACGTGCCATTTTTGATGCAGCTGCAGAACTGATCAAAGCCGGAAAGAAACCTTATCCGGAAATCATGATCCCTGTGACATGTATTGAAACGGAGCTTGCTCATCAATATGCGATAATTAATAAGGTATATTCTGAAGCTCTTAAGAAGCATAATCTGAAAGAAATTCCTCATCTGACAGGTACAATGATCGAAATTCCGCGTGCTGCGCTGAATGCCGATAAAATGGCAAAATACGCACAGTTCTTCAGTTTCGGAACAAACGATCTTACGCAGATGACATTCGGTTTTTCGCGCGACGATATCGGCGGATTCCTGCCCGATTATCTGACGCAGAAAATTTTGCCGGTAGATCCTTTCCAGGTTATTGACCGCAACAGTGTGGGTGAATTGATGAAAATTGCGTGCGAGCGTGGTCGTCAAACCAGAAAAGATATCAAACTGGGTATTTGTGGTGAGCATGGCGGCGAGCCCAACTCTGTGGAATTCTGCCACAGTCTGGGTATGGCCTATGTGAGCTGCAGCCCGTTCCGTGTCCCTATCGCCCGCCTGGCTGCTGCTCAGGCTGCCATTAAAACAGAAAAAGCAGCAAAAGAGAAAAAAGGAAACCCAATTAAAAACGCAAATAAAATGGAAAAAGCAACCCCGAAAAAAAAGGTAGTAGCTAA
>CAZJOL010000110.1:0-1861 GCA_964547605.1 uncultured Bacteroidaceae bacterium
CATCAAAGGCATCGGCGGTTTCTTTCTGGCCTGTGATGCGATAAATGAAGAAGCAGTGCAGCGGCTTCGCAAACTCAAAAACAGAGAAGGAAAACCTTTCGCCGTCATGTTTTCTTCCCTGCCAAAACTGAAGGAATATGCGCACGTGGATGCAGTTGAAGAAAAATCATTGACCTCGCTCAAACGCCCGATTGTACTGCTGAACAGCAAAAAGGAACTGGCACCATCGGTATGTGTTGGGTTCGGAACCGTAGGCGCCATGCTGCCTTACATGCCTTTGCATTATTTGCTGTTTGAAAAAACAAATCTTGATGTCATTGTGCTCACCAGCGGCAATATCTCTGAAGAGCCCATTATTACTGACAATTCAGATGCACTGAATATTCTCACAAAAGTTGCCGATGCAGTAGTTACTTACAACCGTGATATTTACAACCGCGCCGATGATTCGGTGGTGACCATTGTGAATGACAAAGAACGTGTAAGCCGCCGCTCGCGCGGATATGCGCCTGCACCGGTCAATCTGAAACTGAATGTCGATGGCATTCTGGCCACCGGAGCCGAACTGGTGAATTGCTTTGCCATCGGCAAACACGATCAGGCCATACTGAGCCAGCATATCGGCGACCTGAAAAACATGGAGACCTACGCATTTTACAGCGAAAGTCTTGAACGATATAAAAAACTTTTCCGCTTCGAACCACAGCTGGTTGTGAGCGATCTGCATCCGGATTATCTATCGACGCGCTATGCAGCAGAAAGCGGACTCCCGCATGTAAAAGTGCAGCATCATCACTCGCACATTGCGTCATGCATGGCCGAACACGGGCTGAATGAAACGGTCATCGGCATCAGCTTCGATGGTACCGGCCTGGGCAATGATGGAAATATCTGGGGAAGCGAATTTCTGATTGCTGATTTAAAAAACTATTCAAGGTTCAGCCATTTTGAATACATACCGCTGCCCGGCGGCGACAAAGTAACCGAAGAACCCTGGCGTGTGGCCGTTTCATACCTGCACAAATATTACGGAATGGATTTTCTGAACAGGAATCTTCCATTTCTCAAAGATGTGAATGCCGCATCAGTGGCCATGATCTGTCAGGCGATTGACAAAAAAATCAACGCACCGCTGAGTTCGGGATCGGGCCGCCTGTTTGATGCAGTCTCGGCTTTGATCAATCTGTGTCCGGTAAGTAAATTCCATGCAGAAGCACCCATGCGCCTTGAATCAGTGATTGATAAAAGTATTGACGATGCCTATCCGTTTGAAATCGATGGAGCACTATGCTTTAAACCGACATTCAGAGCCATTCTTCAGGATATAGAAAAGCAAACAGGTATTCCGGTCATTGCTACAAAATTCCACAACATGCTGATTGCTGCTGTTATTGAAACAGCCGGCCGTATGAAAAAAGAATGCGGCTTCAGCAAAGTTGTTTTGTCCGGCGGGACATTCCAGAACAAGTATCTGCTCGGAAATCTTGAGAAAAAGTTGACCCAGCAAGGATTTGAGGTCTATACGCATCAACGCATCCCGACCAATGACGGTGGCATTGCGCTGGGGCAGCTGGTGATTGCAGCAGCGAGGCGCTAGGTAATAACCCCTCGAAGGGTTTGAAACCCTTCGAGGGGGTGTGTAACAATTTCTTACTACCTTTGTACCTTGAATTAAAATGAGATTGATATGTGTCTGAGCATTCCCTCCAAAGTGATTTCAATCAACGGCGACATGGCCATTGTGTCGGTTGGTGGCACCGAATATGAAGCTTCATTGCAGCTGTTGACCGATGTGAAAGTCGGCGATTACATTCTGCTGCACACCGGTTTTGCCATTCAGAAAATCAGCGAAGAAGAAGCA
>CAZJOL010000110.1:1961-8929 GCA_964547605.1 uncultured Bacteroidaceae bacterium
TTACATTCTGCTGCACACCGGTTTTGCCATTCAGAAAATCAGCGAAGAAGAAGCACTCGAAACCCTCAAGGTTTTTGAGGAATTCGATGATCTCAATGAGCAGATCAAACCCGAACTGGACATCTGATTTCACTGTCTTTGCTGACTCTGCCTGTTGTGAACAATGAGATTGTCATATATCAACCTGATGAAAAGTCTTCCCGGCTTGAGGTGCGACTTGAGAATGAGACTGTGTGGCTCACTCAAATACAGATGTCTGAGCTTTTTCAAACTTCCAGGAATAATATAACATTACATATTGGAAATATCTTTAAAGAAAAGGAACTTACAGAAAATTCAGTATGTAAGGATTCCTTACTAACTGCCGCTTATGGAAAGCGCTATAAAACAAAGTATTACAATTTGGATGATATTATCTCTGTAGGTGATCGTGTAAAATCGCAGTTATGAGCAACGAAATTGTATTATATCAACCTGATGAAATTTCAACTCGAATTGAAGTTCGAATTGAAGATGATAATGTATGGCTAAACAGAAATCAGATTGCAGAACTATTCAATAGAGATGTAAAAACAATCGGCAAGCATATTAACAATGCTTTAAATGAAGAATTATGCGGTTTTCAAGTTGTCGCAAAATTTGCGACAACTGCATCTGATGGTAAAGTGTATCAAGTTGAATATTTTAATCTGGATGTTATTATTTCTGTAGGTTATCGTGTCAAATCACAGCGCGGAATCCAATTTCGCATCTGGGCAAACAAAGTGCTGAAGGACTATCTGCTGAAAGGCCATGCCATCAACCAGCGATTTGAAAGAATTGAAAAAGATATCCATTTTCTGAAAAACAAAACCGACGAATTCGACCTGCAGATCAGAACCAGCCTGCCCCCCAATGAAGGGATTTTCTTTGAAAGAAAAGTCTTTGATGCTTATGTTTTTGTATCAGGACTCATTAAGTCGGCAAAAAAATCCATTGCTCTAATCGACAACTACGTGGATGAAATCGTGCTCACAATGCTCTCAAAACGCAAATCCGGTATAACCTGCGATATTTTCACATCACATACAGGCAATCAACTTTTGCTGGATGTTGAAAAGCACAACGCTCAGTATTCTGAAATCGCGCTGCATCAGTTTTCCATGTCGCACGATCGTTTTCTGATTCTCGACAACAGCATTGTGTACCATATCGGTGCATCCTTAAAGGATCTTGGAAAAAGATGGTTTGCGTTTTCGAAAATCGGAATCGATGCAAACGAAATGTTGCAAAAACTCCGTAAAGACTCAAAAAAAGTAAGTAAAATCAAAAAATGAAATACATCGACGAATACCGCGACAAGGAACTGGTGGACAAGCTGGTGCATCAGATCAGGACCATCAGTAAAAAAGACATTGTGCTGATGGAGGTCTGCGGCGGCCACACATGGGCCATTCAGAAATTCGGAATTCCTTCGCTGATGCCTGCAAACGTGCGTCTGATCTCAGGTCCCGGCTGTCCGGTCTGTGTTACCGACCGTCGTTTTCTCGATCATGCCATCGCGCTGAGCCGCATTCCGGATGTTATAATTACCACCTACGGTGACCTGATCCGCGTTCCCGGCTCTACATCTTCGCTTGCAGGCGAAAAAAGCAAAGGCGCTGATGTCCGCATCGTTTATTCGGTGCTCGATGCATTGAAAATTGCAAGGGAGAATCCTTCAAAGAAAATAGTTTTTCTGGGTGTTGGTTTCGAAACAACAACGCCTCCCAGTGCAGCCGGACTCATCAATGCAAAAAAAGAAAACCTGAAGAATTTCTTTTTGCTTAGCTCGCATAAAATCATGCCGCCCGCTATGGGAGCGATTATCGATGAAGGTGTCGCCATCAATGGATACATTGCTCCCGGTCATGTCAGCGTAATCACCGGTACAAAAATTTACGAATCGCTACCCTCCAAATACCACGTAGGCTGCGTTGTCTGCGGCTTCGAACCGGTCGATATTCTGCAGACCATTTATATGCTGATCAAACAGCATGAAGAGAATGACTACAGAGTCGAAATTCAATACCGGCGCGCTGTTACACCTCAAGGAAATGTGAAAGCTCAGGAAGCCATTCAGGAAGTTTTCACCTTGCGCGATGAATGGTGGCGTGGCCTCGGAACCCTTGCCAACAGCGGCCTCGGCATAAATGAAAAATATGCTGAATTCGATGCAGAGCGCATGATTCCTGTAGAAGTCGAACCAACGCGAGAAGACAAAGGCTGCATCTGCGGCGAAATTCTCAAAGGCCTCAAAAAACCGAACGACTGCAAACTGTTTGGAACGGCCTGTACAACATCAAACCCGGTAGGTGCCTGCATGGTTTCGCACGAAGGCTCCTGCAATGCTTACTTCAGATTCAACCAATAATGGAAAAAAATATTCTACTCGGACACGGTAGCGGCGGACGTTTGTCGCACGAACTAATCGAAAAGATTTTTTACAAACATTTCAGCAATCCTGTACTCGGCCAGCAGAGCGATTCTGCAGTGCTACCCTGTGAAGGCGAAATGTTGTCGTTCACCACTGATTCATATGTTGTAACTCCGGTATTTTTCAACGGTGGCAACATCGGTAAGCTTGCTGTGTGCGGCACTGTGAACGATATCGCAGTCTCCGGTGCAACACCGAAATATCTCAGCTCAGCATTTATTATCGAGGAAGGTCTCTCCGCTGAAGAACTGGAAACCATTGTTTCCACCATGGCCGAAGAAGCCCGAAAGGCAGGTGTGATCATCGCTACAGGCGACACCAAAGTGGTGAACAAAGGTCAGTGCGATAAAGTTTTTATCAATACGGCTGGCATCGGTTTTATCAAAGCCGAACACAAAGCCATCGGAACAGGAGAACTGATCCGCCCGGGCGATAAAATTCTGATCAACGGAAGCATTGCTGATCACGGTATGACCATTATGGCTGCACGCAATTTCGGCAATTTCAATACCGACATCAAATCCGACTGTGCCGCGCTGAATCATATGATCCGAGCCATTCTCGATGCCGGCTGCCAGGTGAAATTTATGCGCGATGCTACACGCGGTGGCATTGCCACAGTACTTTGCGAAATGGCTGAACACAATAATACCGGTGTGCTTGTTCACGAAGAAGCAGTTGTGATTAATGAAAACGTGCGCGGCATGTGCGAATTGCTGGGCTTCGATCCTTTCTATGTTGCCAATGAAGGCAAGGTCATCGTGGTGGTTGATCCGGCCGATGCCGCCAAGGCACTTGAAATCATGCGCCAAAGCGAGTTTGGAAAAGAAGCAACCATCATCGGCGAAATCACCGAAGAACACAAAGGAAAAGCAGTCTTGAAAACCAGCATCGGCGGCACACGTATCATTGATATGCTGGCCGGCGAGCAGCTGCCGAGAATCTGTTAATACAAAAGATAAAAGGATAAAGACAAAAGGAAATACAATATTCCACTTACTGCAAAACTTTTATCTTTTTACTTTTGTCTTTTATCCTGCGCATTTGTCTTGCGCATTAGTCTTGCGCCACTTCGGCAAGCTCAGTGCGGCGCTTTTGTCTTTAATCTTGAAATGTGTCTTTTAGCTTTTCTTCGAATAAAATTTCGAATCACCCCACTCGCTCCAGCCGACTTCGCAACCGGCGCTGATAATGAGCTTTTCGATGGTGTTTTCCACCTCATCGGGCTCGTCGTGAAGACCTGGTTTTCCCTCATACAGATTGTATTCCTGCTTGAAAGAAACCGGTGTAATATTCGGCATGATGACATTGGCGCCCGCTCTGAGTCCAAGTTCGCGGCCATGTGCATCAAGAGTCTGCAGCGCCGTGGTTGATGCAATGTTTATTGTAGGCCGCATCAGGCGCAGAATGGCAATCATCTTCAACGCAAGATCCATCCGTTTTTCAACAGGCAGCAACGAATCCCTGTACTGATAGAGCGGTGTTTCGGCATGTTCGATATAAGGCCCCATGCCCACCATGACAACACCCGCATTGCGTATAAAAATCAAGTCATTAGCCAGATCGTCGATGGTCTGAAATGGCAATCCTATCATAACACCTGTTCCTGTTTGGAAACCAATATCAACAAGCGTTTTCAGACATTTCACCCTGTTTTCAAAACTATGATCAGATGGATGAAGTTTTGCATATAATTCCGGATTCGAAGCTTCGATGCGCAGGAGATAACGTTGCACACCTAAACGGTACCATTCGCGGTACACTTCTTCTTTTTGTTCACCGCAGGAAAGCGTGATGCGGAGATTGTTTCCGGTTGCGTGATGAATCTTCTGAATCAGCGAAGATATGTGAGAAGTGAATTCTTTATCGCTTCGTTCGCCCGATTGCAGAACAATGGAGCCGTATTTATGCTTTAGCGCATACTGAGCGGCTTCAAGCACTTCCTCATCATCGACCTGATAGCGGACAGCATGAGTGTTACCTGCGCGAATGCCGCAGTAGAAGCAGTTTTTCGCGCATCGGTTTGAATATTCAATCAGACCACGCAGATAAACCTTGTTGCCAATGGTATTATCACGTGTTGTTCGGGCTTTGTCCAACAGCTGTTTAATCTGCTTCTCATCATCGAGCAGAAGCAGATTTTTGATTTTTTCAAAATCAAGGTTGCCGCTGAAAACTCCGTCAATCATTGTTGCAAATTTACTGTTTTTCGCAGTCATTGCTGCAGAAGGGCTGCAGTGCCCGCCCGAAGATACCGTTCAGATATGCTATCGCCATCCCGTAGTTAGTTATGGAAACCTCTTTCTCAGTAAATGGTTTTAGCCTGTTCAGTACCTGCTTGCGGGTCACCATGCAGCCTCCGCATTGTATCACCAGCTTGTAGTCCTTACAATTGTCCGGCAAATCACCAAGGCCGGATATCGTGGTAAAATACAGTTTCTTTCCTGTGTATTTCGAAAGCCACATCGGGATTTTAACGCGTCCGATGTCATCGCAGCTAACGTGATGTGTGCATGATTCCAATATCAGAATCTTGTCGCCATCCTGCAATTCATCAATGATTCGTGTACCCTTGATGTAGTTTTCAAAATCTCCTTTTATTCTCGAAAACACAATGCTGAAACTTGTCAGCGGTATGTCTTCTGGTACAATACTTTTTACATATCCAAATGCCTGACTGTCGGTAACAACCAAGGCAGGCCGTATACAGCTGGTTTTGAAAAATCTTTCCAGCTCAGTCTCTTTCAATACAATACAAATGGCATTGTTATCAATCACATCGCGGATGGCCATCTGTTGCGGCAGAATCATGCGTCCTTCCGGTGCTTCGCTGTCAACGGGTGTAACAAGCAAAACATAATCGCCATCATTGATGAGATCGCCAATGAGCGATTTATACATGTATGCTTTGTCCGGTACAGCTTTTCTCAAAGCATCCACAACTTCATCAAAACCACTTTTGGTTCTGGCACTAAAATCGAGAACCCGCGCATCGGTTTGTGTAGCTATTCCGTCAATGGTCTCTTTTCTGAGCGCTTCAACATCTGATTTATTGTGAACAATAATAAAAGGCGTATCGTGCTTTTCGAATTCGTTGATCAGCGAAATTTCATGCGATCCGAAACGATTTCCTGCAATCAGCAACACCGCACAGTCAACCGTAGCAATAGCCTGCAACGATTTGCGGATGCGCTTTTCGCCCAGATCGCCGGTATCGTCAATACCAGCTGTGTCCACCATTATGACCGGACCTATACCAAAAATTTCGACTGATTTTTTCACCGGATCAGTTGTAGTACCAGCATGCTCTGAAACAATGGCGACCTCCTGCCCTGTCATCACATTGATGAAAGAGCTTTTGCCATTATTACGCCGGCCGAAAATGCCGATGTGCGGCTTGAGGTCTTTACCTTTACTCATTGCTTCGTGTTTTGACGATTAAAAATATAAATCGCGTTTTCCGTTTTTAATTTCTTCGATGCGCTTGCGCACTTCATCGGCATTGGGTAATTCTGCAAGTTCTTTCTCAATCAATGCCCAACCCTTTTCTGTATTGTTTTCCTTACCGTAGTCAACCAGATATTCGGCCAACGTAAGAATCGCATTCGGTGTGCAAAAACGTTTGATGAATCCGGGGACCGAAAACTCCATGAAATGCTCACCTGTTCTGCCCAATCGATAACATGCCGTACAGAAGGATGGAATCATATTCTGATCGAGTAATTCCGAAATCACTTCGCTGAGTGTGCGATTGTCATTGATGCGGAACTGTCCTTTGTTCAGATTTTGTTCGTGATCATCGTGCGATGCGTAGCTTCCAAGCTCCAGCTTTGTTCCGCCATCAATCTGCGAAACACCAAACTGCAATAATTCATTACGTACTTCGACCGGTTCACGGGCGGTAAGAATCATTCCGGTATAAGGAACAGCCAATCGCAGAATGGCAATCATTTTTGCAAAATCTTCGTCGTTGACAAAATACTTGTCACCCAGTTCAAGCATCGATGCATCCTTGATCCGCGGGAACGATATGGTATGCGGACCAACATTATAACATGCTTCAAGATGATTTGTATGGCGCACCAGGCCTAATACTTCGAAACGCCAATCGTACAATCCGAACAATGCTCCGATGCCAACATCGTCCAGACCGGCTTCCTGAGCGCGGTCGAGCGAAGTCAAACGATAAGTGTAATCTGCTTTTTTCCCACGCAGATGATACGTCTTATATGCTTCGGGGTGATATGTTTCCTGAAAAACCTGATAGGTGCCTATTCCTGCAGCTTTAACGACTTTAAATCCTTCGATATCGAGGGGTGCTGCATTGATATTGACACGGCGGATTTCGCCATTGCCCTTTTTTACTGAATAGGCAATGCGCACAGTGTGTGCAATGAATTCAGGATTATACTGAGCATGTTCTCCATACACCAGAATCAGACGTTTCTGCCCATTATCTTCGAGCGATTCAATTTCGTGAACAATCTGTTCATCGCTGAGTGTAATACGTTCA
>CAZJOL010000111.1:0-8922 GCA_964547605.1 uncultured Bacteroidaceae bacterium
GCATATTTGTAGTTGTTGCAGAACTCTCATATGAAGTGTCTGTAATTGTGCCCGACATTCTTTTCCATTCAAAGGTCTGGCTGATTGAAATTAAACAGATGAAAGAAATTACTATGGTTGAAAATATTTTTTTCATGACTGTGTGATTTTAATGTGAAACGATCAGTTTTTTCGTCAGTGAATTATTCCTGTCAATGAATTGCACAAAAAACAATCCCTCGGAATATTCATTTGTATTGATCAAAATTGTCTGAGAATCGGAGGATATGTGAATTCTGTTCACAGTACGGCCGTTGATGTCCAAAATGCGGATTTCGCCTATCGATACCAGTTTTGGCAAAACGATAGTAAAATCATCATCTGCCGGATTCGGATAAATGGAAAAGTCTGTATTGTTTTCAATATCAGAATATCCTTCCGTATCTGTATAATGCCCGTAAACACTCAGTCCGATGTGGATGGTGCCGCCAATGGCCAGCGGAGCATAATATCCGAGGTTATAAACATATCCGGTTGTTTTTGCCGTATATCCGTCAAAATAGGTCAGCATTACGCTATCTTCAGGCGTAAATTGCCAGTTTGAACCCGATTGGTGTGGCTGTCCCCATAAGTTTGAACTGCTGTTTCGAACCCAAACGGTGTCAATTTCGACATTGGCAGGCGGATAGAGGTTGAATACTGTTTCAATGGGATAGGCGGTTGCAGGAGAAAAATGGCTTGATGTATAATAGCCATTAAAATTTTCGGAAGGGCTTATGGTGGCAAAAGTTTGAGCTGTTCCGAAAAGAGATGGGGAAAGGACAATGGTTGTGTCAATATGTCTGAAATATACAAGAGATGTATCAATATGCTTGATTGAATAAAACGCATTCAATCTGCCCCAGCCAATATATTTACCGTTTGATCCATTATGAAAATCAAGAGCATAGATGTCATATAGACTATTGCCCGAATTATAATTATCAAAGGTCCCCATTTCAATTATATGCTCAGCGTCTTCGGGGCTCAGGTTTCGAAGATTTGGAACATTGTCGTTGTAAAAACTCATTATAAGAGCGGCAACACCACTGGTGTGTGCGGCTGCAGCAGAAGTCATTCCTGATTTGCAATATAATTGGCCGGAATTATAATTCGGATCAGAAGTAGTACGAATAAAATTGTAATCAATATCCGCAGAAATGGTAGTAACGTGCCCTCCTGGAGCAATAATATCAACGAAAAGGGGATCAGCGCCAAAAGCTAACATTGGGGTGCTGTTTCTTGCCCCACAGATATTCATGACCCAATCATCTCTGAAACAAGCCGGATAGAATATTGTATCATGAATATTTGATGCGTTGTTTCCTGATGCACAAACCATGGTCACCTCATTTTTATAAGCATATTGAATACAAGATTTCAGCAACTTGAATTCGCATGGATTATAAATTGATATATAATCAGTCCAGCCAATGGAAAAATTCATAATATGCAATCCCTGTCCATTAGAAATATTTGTAGATGTTGCTCCATCTTCCACTGATGCAACAAATAGGGAAATAAAAGCTGAGTCACCAAGTGTCATATCAATTATCGATGCTCCCCAATCATCTTTTCCTTGTCCTCCTGCAATTCCTGCAACCCCGATTCTGTTGTTTGTAATGGCTCCGATTATCCCCGCCATCATGGTGCCATGTCCTAAGTAATCGTGGCAGGCAGAACCGTCAACGTAATTAAATCCTTCGAATATTTTATGTGTGCCATCGGAAAAAATAAAATCGGGATGCTCCCAGTTGATGCCTGAATCATGAATTCCGACTCTCACAAATTTCTTGCCCGTGGATAAATTCCATGCCCGATTCACATCGACATTATACTCTCCTCCATTACAAATATTTAATGTGTCGTATGGATCGGGATAATCTGGATGCAATGATTTTTGATTGCTGCAATAAAGAGAATCATTCGGATTAAACATAAAATCAAATGGCACGTTATATTCAATGGAATACAAAATACTGTGATATGAATACAACGTATCATGAATTTCCTCAATATCTGAAGCCGGATCATTGAAGTGCACCCAAAGAGCCGAATAAAAAGGTGGAATAGGAACTCTTTTCCCTGTTCGGCTTATTGAAACAGTGTCATATTTTGTCCGGTGTAAAAAAATCTTTTTTGCTTCAGCATGCGCAAAATCCTTTAAAATATTTGCAGGAACTGAATCCAGAAATGCCTGAGTCACAAAATCGCTGAATGGCCTTATAATATTGCTTGTGTCGTTAATTGTTGCCGGGTTTACAAACCCTGTATCAATCCATAAAAGAAGAACACTTTTTTGTACTGGTTTACCGGCAATGGTATCATAAAAATCCGGAGCTGAAATTTTTGCGTTATTCAATTCGCAGTTGTTGTTTTGGCTAAATGCCGGATTCGAAAAAATACAACTCACCACTATGTTCATAAAAATGACGTGGATTTTTAAATCATCTGAAAAATGATTACGGATTTTTGTAGATAAATGGGGGGGGGCGGTTCGACTTATCGAGTATATTCATAGAAATGTAGATTTGATTCATAAGATTATGATAGAAACAGACGAGCAAAGATAATAATAATTTGGTAAAAGTCAAGATATAGTCATTATAATTTAAGCTGAAAAAAAAGAAAATTCAGACAAGTTTTTATTATAAACAGATTTATCATGAAGCTGGCATAAACGATTTTTGTGATGCCATCTTGTTACGGCAGGTAACCAACATGCCATTTCATCGTAAAAATGGTCAATTGTATAAAATTGCCTACCTTTGACTCTTGTTTGCACTCATATGCTTAAAAAAGTATCTGCCTTAATTCTTTTATTGTCAGTCGTTTTTGTTTCATGTAACCGAAATTTTTATCCGTCGGACATGTTCAAGGTAAAGGACAAGGCAAGCTTTGCTCCTGCATCGGAATTGCTGGTGCCGGTCAAGCCGCTGCTGCAGACCGGAGATAATCTGTCAATCAACGTTTATTCGAACAAGGGAGAAAAACTGTTGGAGCCATTGAGTGCTGCTTCGCAGCAGGGAGCGGGCGAGAGCTCACCTTTTGTGTTTACGGTTGATTCGGCCGGGAACATTGAGCTTCCGGTTGTCGGGCAGATGCAGGTGGCTGGGCTTACGATTGATCAGACCGAAAAAGAGATTGCTGCCTTATTTGCCAAATCGGTAGTTGAACCATATGTTCAGATTTCGGTTCTCAACAAGCGGATCTTTTTCATGACGGGTGGTGCAAGTCAGTCTGCGACTGTGATTCCATATATGAATGAAAACACAACGCTGATTGATGTGATTACAGCTGCCGGTGGCATCAGGGAAGGGAAGGCCTATTCCATACGCCTGATACGAAACACAGCCGCCGGATTAAAAATATACGACATTGATCTTTCCGATTTTGCACAGGCAAAGTATTCTTTTGTTCAGGTATTACCAAACGATATCGTATATGTGGAACCGCAGCACAGGCCATTCAGGAAGTTCGTAGAAAGTCTGGCTCCATATCTGACTCTGGTTTCCACAGGTTTGCTCATTTATAACATTACACGTTGATACGACCATGACCGATAGCCGCAAAGTAAAATTCAACGACGAATTCGATTTCAAACTATTCCTCAATATAACGAGGAAGAGCCTGATATACATCATTGTTTTTACGGTCCTGTTGTTTGCAGCTGTTTTTGTTTATCTGCGCTATACGCAGCCTGTTTATGAAGCGGCATGTATCGTTCAGATCAATACCGACGACAAGGCCGAGAAACTGTTTGACAACAAGACCATTTACGAGGATGACATTTACCGCAAGATTGAAATCATGCGTTCGCCTGTTTTCATGCAACGTGTCGTTTCTCAGCTTCCGTTAGGTGTGAGCGTTTTTGCGAAAGGAAACATTCTCAATTTCGAGTTGTACAATGAAGTTCCGTTTGAAATCAAATACGAAATAATTGATTCGGCTTTTTACGGAGTTCCTCTTCTGATTGACGTGCACGACACTGATTTTGTTATTTCAGAAATCAATAGTGCAAAAACTGACACCCGGTTTCGTTTCCACGAGCCGGTTTCACTTCCTCAGGTGAATTTTGTTTTCACACCCTTGCACAGCGATACACGGGCATTTTTCAATAGTAACCGGAACAAGCAGTTCATTATCCGCTTCAATAACCTGAAGGATATTGCAGCACAGTATTCGCAGCAGGTGAACATTGCTGTTATCAATGATGTTGCAAAAACCATTCGCATCAGTCTTAAAGATTTCAATCCACGCAAGGCAGCTGATATTGTGAATTGTGTTGCAAAGGAATTTGCTGCATTCGAAGTGGAGTATCAGAAAAACAGTTCATCCAGTATTCTTGAATTCATCGACTCGCAGCTTGGTCAGGTAGAGGAAAACCTGGATGAAACCAAAGACTCTATGCAGCAGACATCTTTGCCTGCCATTGATTCGACACTTGATCGGACAGCGCTTCAGTCGCGGCTTTTCGAACTCGACAATCTTATATCGGTGAATGCCTCTGAGGTTGAATCACTCGAAGTCTTTTACAAAGTGTTTTCGTCGGGCAATGCTGATATCATCACATTGCTGCCTCTGATCAGCGGCATTGAATCCCAGGTGTATCTTTCACCCTATCTGCAGTCGCTGAAAGATCTTGAAATGCGCAAGCAGGAACTTCTTCTTCGTGTTACAGAGAATTCAACAGCGATTGAGAGCATCAATGCACAAATAGATTTTCAGAATAAGATCATTCGCGAAAGCACGACAGGATTGCTATCGAAATACAAACGGCAGCATCAGCGCTACCTGACAGAAAAGAACAATATCCTTCGGATGCTGGGCAAGCCGGTTATTGGTGCCATGGATGACCAAAGCCGCATTGAGCGCTATTATTCAGTAAACGAGAAATTCTACAACCAGCTGATTGAAAAGAAAATTGAGTACAGCATTGCACAAGCTGGATATGTGAGTCAGCTGATTGTTCTTCAACCTGCTCAGTCGAGCTTCACGCCTGTATCTCCTAACACCAAGCTCATCTGGATCGGTGTATTTATTTTTGCCATTGTTGTCAGTTTCGCTTTTCTGATTCTCCGATACATTTTATACAACGATGTTGTTTCGCTGCGCGATGTGAAGAAGCTGACGACAGTACCGGTGCTTGGTGTGATTCCGAAATACAAGAGCTATATTCCGGTCAGCCAACTGATTGTTGATACCAGGCCACGGTCATTGCTTGCCGAAGCGCTCAGGGCCATCCGTACAAATCTGCAGTTCATTAAAAACATTACGCAGGCGAAGGTCATTGCCATATCAAGTACCGTATCAGGTGAAGGGAAAACATTTGTGGCCATCAATTTTGCCGGGGTACTTGCTTTCAACAACAAGAATGTGATTGTCCTCGATTTCGATTTGCGGAAACCAAAGATTCACGTTGGGTTTAATACAGATAATGAAAAGGGTGTTTCATCCATTCTTTTAAAAATCAATACACCGGAGGAATGTATACGTCACAGCAGCATTCCGAATCTGCATTTCATTACTGCAGGACCTACTCCGATCAATCCATCGGAGCTCATTCTGACAAATGAAACTGATGAGTTGATTACATATCTGAAGACGAAGTATGATTACATCATCATGGACACGCCACCGATCGGATTGGTGAGTGATGCCATGAAACCCCTGCAGTATGCCGATTACCCGATATATGTAGTTCGCGCGAATTATTCAAAACGTTCCTACATATATAATATTGAGAAGCTGTATCATGAAAACAATCTGCGTTTCATGAGCATCATTCTCAACAATGTTGACCCGGAAATCACCGGCGCCGGCAGCTCGCAGGGCTTTGCCTATGGTTATGGATACGGCTACGGGTACAATAATTCGAAGCATGGGTATTATGATTCGGAAGACTCGGTTAAGAAATCGTGGAAAGAAAGATTGAAAGAGAAGTTTAGAAGAAAGAGATAATGGAAGTTCAGACATTTGATTGTGAAGGATTGGTACTGATAAAGCCGAAAGTGTTTTCGGATGAGCGTGGACATTTTCTCGAAACCTATCACGCACAAAAATACGGCGACCTGGGCATAAACAGCAGTTTTGTACAGGACAATGAAAGTTTGTCGCACCGTCTTGTGCTGCGCGGATTGCATTTTCAGGCGCCGCCCTTTGCGCAGGGGAAGCTGATCAGAGTGGTTCGTGGAAGTATTTTTGATATTGCCGTAGACATACGCAAAAACTCTCCGACTTACGGAAAATGGCATTCAGTGCTGCTTTCAGCTGACAACAAACATCAGTTTTGGATCCCCGAAGGTTTTGCACACGGTTTTTTATCACTCGAAGACAACACTGTTATTAATTATAAATGTACTTCAAATTACAATGCATCGGCGGAAAGAACTTTGCTGTGGAATGATCCTGAGCTGAATATTCAATGGCCTGAGATGCCTCTGATTGTTAGTGTCAAGGATGAAGCTGGCGAAACATTCCGTAATTTTGCATCACCGTTTTAAATGATTCGGGTATGGCTTGGAATGATATACTACTTGTCGTTGTTTTATTTTTTGGATTTTCCTTAATCATCAACGGGTTGTTTCTGAAGTTTTCAAGTACACTCGGATTGCGCACTGCGAAAGAATCCGGAGTCAGGTGGAGCGCAACACAAAAACCATCTTTCGGAGGCATCACATTTTACATTCTCTTTCTGATTTCTGTGATTGCATATTCCATGCTTGATCCAGAAGCGGCAATCGCACGAAATGTTGAATTTCTCGGTCTTATGCTGGCTGTATCAATCGGTTTCATCGCCGGTTTATTTGATGATGCATTCAATACAAAACCATTGATTAAACTTGGCTTGCAGATTCTCACAGCTGTGGTTATCATTTTTTCCGGATCAGCCATTTCCATCACGGGAAACCTGTATGCTGACATGGTTCTCACGGCTGTATGGGTTATCGGCGTTATGAATGCGATCAACCTGCTCGACAACATGGATGCGATTGCATCGGTGGTTGTCATTTTTATACTGGCTTGCTTCCTTGTTGTCATGCAATTGAACGGACTCAGCGACGGCCCGTATCTCTTCATTTCAATAGGGCTCATTGCGGCTGTCGGTGGCTTTTTGTTTTTCAACTGGAATCCCTCAAAACTTTTTATGGGAGATACCGGCAGCATGTTTCTGGGAACGACTGTTGCGTTTCTCGGAATCAAGTATGGATGGAATCTGCAGATTGAACAAACAGAGGTGGCTGACTGGCAGAAAATTCTTACTGTGCTTGTCATATTTGTTGTGCCTCTGACTGATACCACAACTGTTTTTATCAAGCGCATTTTGGCAGGTCGTTCCCCCTTTGTCGGCGGCAAGGATCATACGACTCATCACTTGTCTTACCTTGGGCTAAACGAAAGAGCTGTTGCACTGATATATTGCATTATAGGTCTCGTTTCGCTTCTGGCAATCGTAAAATTAGTATCTTTGTTCAGTCATTGGAACGGATTTCTTACCCTCGCTTATGTTTCCTATGTTGTTATTGTTTCTGGTGGTCTGTTCTATATTGCCTGCCTGAATCGCGACAAAGAATAATCAAGGCAGGGTCAGCGTTATTTTCAATGATAACAGAAACACCTTTTCAAGGTGGATTTTGTTTTAATGAATTGCCAAAGATCAAATCTTCAAATAAAAACGCAGTCAGTTAAAGCTCATGTTTGTCAAAAAGTGGATAATCGGCCTCATATTTACCCTGATTCTTGTAATTGGTGGGATTCAGATTTTCATGTTTTCTTCCGTGAATAAGAACACACGTAATCCTGATGAGCAATACTTCAGCATGAGCCGTCAGACCGTGAAGGTTTTTCAGCCATATATTCCTGATTCGCTTACATTCTGCGGCGAGAAAGTGCCGACCGACCATCTGATTGTACGCGAAAGGCTGGAGCGGGAAATCATGGCCAACATGTACTGGCATTCGCACACCATTTTACTTCTGAAACGTTCGGGTCGCTACTTCCCGGCCATAGAGCCAGTCCTGAAAGCCAATGGTGTTCATGACGATATTAAGTTTCTCGCCATGTGCGAGAGCGAACTCACCAATGCCGTATCTCCCGCTGGTGCAAAAGGTTTCTGGCAGTTTCTACAAAAGACCGGCATTGAGTACGGACTTGAAATCAACAGTGAGGTTGATGAGCGCAACAACCTTGAAAAAGCTACGGTTGCTGCATGCAAATACATCAGAGCTTCGCTGGCAAAATTCGGCACCTACAGCATGGCGGCGGCTTCATACAACATGGGCAGCGGCGGTCTCCAGCAGAAAGTGAATGAACAGAAATCAAATGATTATTATTCATTGTTTCTGAATGAGGAAACATCGCGTTACGTTTACCGCATTCTGGCTCTGAAACTCATTTACAACAATCCGCTGACTTATGGTTTTTTCATCAGGAACAAGGATATCTATCAGCCGATAAAGTTGAAATATGTTACTGTATCTTCATCAATCGCAGATCTGGCCGTCTGGGCAAAAGACAATGGCGTTTCTTATCTCGAGCTGCGTTATCTCAATCCATGGCTTGTTTCAAACACCCTGACAGTGTCATCCGGCAAGAGTTACAAAATCGCTTTGCCTGTTTCGATGAGTTATTCCGAAAGCATTGATGAAGTCGACAACCCGTACACAATTTTCCAGGATTCAGTGAGAGTGGAGTAGATGATGAGCAAAGAAGATTTTCCGTTGGAAACCGGGCAGGAGTGGCTCGAAGTGATTGGAGCCCGTGAGCACAACCTGAAAGATGTTTCGGTGCGAATACCGCGATACAGTCTTGTGGTTATTACCGGATTGAGCGGCAGTGGGAAATCTTCTCTGGCTTTCGACACCATTTTTGCCGAAGGTCAGCGCCGTTATATGGATACCTTTT
>CAZJOL010000112.1:0-8782 GCA_964547605.1 uncultured Bacteroidaceae bacterium
CGGAAATGGTAACTGGCCTTGGTTTTATATCAACAGACTTCCCTTTGCGTGCGTATTCGTAAGCCCGCTTCCCATCTACCTTTACAGCGCTATGCTCGGGCGGCAGCTGCATGATTTCGCCAACAAACGTTTTGGCTGCTTCATAAATCATTTCGTCTGTAATATGATCAGTTGAAAAAGTTTTGTCAACTTCTTTTTCACGGTCATATGAAGGAGTTGTGGCGCCGATGGTGAATGAGCCCGTATATTCTTTTTCCTGCGCCTGAATGATTTCCATCTCACGCGTCTTCTTTCCTGTAAGCACAACCAGCATTCCTGTTGCCAGCGGATCAAGCGTGCCGGCATGACCTACCTTAACCGGCTCCGGAAGCGATTTCTTCAGACAGCTTTTAATAAGGTTAACCACATCAAATGAAGTCCAGGTGAATGGTTTGTCAAAAAGCAATATTTCGCCGGCGGCAAAATCGAACATTTATACCACGCTTAAATTATATCCGGCCAGTATCAGTGCGATGAGAACACCGCCGAGAATGATTCTGTAATAGCCAAAAAGTTTGAATCCGTATTTGTTCAGAAATGCAATAAAACCCTTGATGGCAATAATGGCAACAACAAATGCCACCAGATTGCCTATGGCCAGCAGTTGCAGATTTTCAACCGATCCGAGAATTTCGTGATTTTTATAAAGCTTGTAAGCCGAGGCCGCAAGCATGGTCGGAACTGCCAGAAAAAAGCTGAATTCAGCGGCCTGCTTTCTGCTCAGGCCCTGCGACAGACCGCCAATGATGGTTGCTGCCGAACGACTGATGCCCGGAATGACAGCAATAATCTGAAACAATCCGATTACAAATGCATTTTTCGACGACAAAACTTTTTCGGCTCTGTCGGGATATTTAAACCAACGGTCAACAAAAAACAGAACGATTCCACCAGCAAACAAAGCTATGGCAACAATCAGAACACTTTCGAGCATCTGATCAATCAGCGCTTCAAGCAGAAAGGCAAACACCAACGGAATGCAGGCGAGGGTCAGTTTTAAGTAGAAATCAAAGGACTGAAAAAAACGGCGGATATACATTACAACCACTGCCAGGATAGCACCGAACTGAATGTTTACAATGAATGCCTTAGAAAAATCATCGGGTGTGTGGCCGAGCAATGCTTCCGTGATGATCATGTGGCCGGTGGATGAAACCGGCAGAAATTCAGTCAGACCTTCTACAATTGCGATGATGATCGCATCAAACCAACTCATTCTTCGGTATTATCTTTTGCCTTTGGACGGTGCATGATGGCAAAAATCTCAATGACAAACCCGGCAATGATAAGAATTGGGCTCAAGGTGATTCTGCGGAAACTATACAGATCTTCGCTAAAAACATTTGGATCGTCGGAACCGCCGCCGGTCATCAGGATATAGCCCAAAAACATAACTCCCAGTCCGATGAGCATAAGAATATAATTCATTTTGCTGAAAACAAAGGTTTGCTTTTTCTCCGGGAGCACATTTTGCTGTTTACTCATTGTTGTTGTATTTGATTTGCAAAAATAATCATTTTTTTCGCCCGATGAAATCAATGGAAATCATGGTCTCTCAAACGGCGGAATTATATTCTGTCAAGAATCAGCTTAATCAGCTTCTTCATTGGGGGATGATAGTCCTTGATGAATGTTTTGGCAGCGCGGTTGGCAATGACAACACAAACTGTGCAGGCATTGTGTCCAAGCATTTTTGCAAGACCATACAATGCCGATGTTTCCATTTCGAAATTGGTCACTTTCAGGCCCTGATAATCAAATGCAGCCACCCGATCGTTGAATTCAGGATAATGCAGGCCAAGCCGCAGCTCACGTCCCTGAGGGCCATAGAAACCACCAAAGGTCATTGTCATTCCGGTTGGATGTCCTTCCGAAAGTTTTTTGATGAGTGTTGCATTCCCTTCAATAACATAAGGCGCAGCCCAGGTTCCGGGCCAGCCAACCTGATTGGCCAATGCAAGTTCAATTTGCGGACAACGGCTCTTGATGCTTTCTGAATAAAAATGCATCAGACCATCTGTACCAATTCCATGCGTTGAAAAAAGAAATGAGCCCACCGGAATGCTTTTCTGAATGCCACCGGAAGTGCCGATGCGAACAAGATTCAGCGTCCTGTGATCCTTTTTGGCAACTCGTTTTTTCAGATCAATATTGGCCAGGGCGTCAAGTTCATTTATTACAATGTCAATGTTGTCAGGACCCATGCCGGTGCTGATCACACTGATTTTTTTTCCTTTGTAGGTGCCGGTTCGTGTGCAAATCTCGCGATTCTGTTTTTTGACACTCACCTTGTCAAACATGGATGAAATCAGCTCTACACGGCCCGGATCACCAACAAGAATTATATTGTCTGCAATTTCATCCGGTTTCAGATTCAGGTGATAAACGGCACCATCTTCACGAAGAATCAATTCTGATTCGGCAATTTTCTTCATTATTTTTCTTAATTTAGCCATTCGTTGATTACAAATGTACAAAAATGGAAAGTAAATACGATAATATTTTAATTCCGGTTGATTTTGGCCGGCGCACCGACATACAGATTCAGCAGGCATACTACCTTGCACGCCTGATGAATTCTTCCATGACACTTGTACATGTCATCAATCAGCGAAACGCCATTTCATATCAGGATCAGCAGTCATCGGTTTCCTATGTCGGTGCCGACGAAGATATCATGGTGAAAATCCGTCGCCTGGCCAGCCATTTCTCGCAAAAATACAGTCACGATGTTGATTATGCTGTTCTCGAAGGCAACGTGTACGAACAGATTGTCGATTTCGCAGCCAGAACGCACGCACGCCTGATTGTGATGGGCAAATCGGGCAAAACAAGTCCATTGCAGAATTCCATTGGGAAATATACTGCTCAGGTTGTGCGCATGGCCAGCTGTCCCGTTCTTACAATCAACAGCATTGTAAAATCATCGTTCGATAAAATTCTTCTGCCGCTGGACCTGGCCAAACAAATCAAAAACAAAATTGCAGTGGCGGTTCTTTTCAGCCGCTATTACGGATCTACGATAAAATTACTTACCGTCATCACCCGCGACAATTTCAGCAGGGAAAAGGAATTCGCGGAGAAAATGAGCAAAACCAGGGAGTTCCTGACCGAAAACAATGTTGCCTGCACAACCGAAATCATTTATAATTTCTCTGGAAATACAACCATTGCCGACCGAATCATTCAATATGCTTCGGATACAGAATCCGACCTGATTATGATTATGACGCAGCAGGAACAGGACTGGCGCCACACATTTGTCGGATCAACAGCTTCGAACATCATTAAAAACAGCCAGATTCCCGTAATCAGCATAACACCAAACGACGACGCGGTAAGGAATATCTGAGGACAAGGACGAGGTAAAGCAGCTTTCAGCTATCAGTAGTCAGCCATCAGCATTATGTGCAGACCGAAGCGTCGGTGCTCTGAGAAGGAGCTTAGGACGAGGCTTGCGGCATGCGGCGCGCAATGCGCATCTGGCAATATTTCAGGGGCGAAGCCGTCAGAAAAGCTACGACTTGTCGCGTTTCACGCGAAGTACAAAAAGCGCTGAAAGCGCTGCAGACATTAGCTCGGGGCGACTTGTCACGTCCCACGTGAAGCCCCGGGAGCTTAATGTATTCAAAGAAATCAACAAATGATGATGATGAAAATTTATCCATTCATCAACCCCACCACCTGCACGCATTGCACCGCTGCAGCAACATCATGTACACGCAGTATCGATGCGCCTTTCAGCAAGGAGATTGTTTGCAATGCAATGGTGCCAGGCAACACGTCTTCCGGAGTACTGTTCAGCGCCTTGTACACCATCGATTTACGGCTGATGCCGACAAGCACCGGCTTATTATGAAAACCAAAAATCTGCAGGTGTTTCAGCAGCAAATAATTTTGCTCCGTCGTTTTTGAAAAACCAAATCCCGGATCAATAATGACATCCGAAACGCCCATTTGAAGCAGCTTTTCAAGCTTTTCCGAAAAATAATGATTTATCTCCTGTACAATATTTTCATACTCCGTATGGCGTTGCATATCCTTTGGCCAGCCACGCATATGCATCATTATGTACGGGCATTTTTTTTCAGCAATCAGTGAAAACATGTTGTCATCATGCTCGCCGGCCGAAATATCGTTGATGATGTCAGCACCCAGATCGAGCATCTGGCGCGCAATTTCAGCATTCGATGTATCAACCGAAAAAACCGCATCCGGAAATTCTTTTCTCAGCATCGGAAAAACAAGCATCAGCCGCCGGAGTTCCTCTTCGGTACCAGGATATTCAGATCCGGGACGTGTGCTGACAGCACCGACATCAATCATTGCAGCGCCCTCTGAAATCAACTGGCTGCAACGCTCAATTGCTTTCTTTTCATCTTCGGTTCTGCTTTCCGAAAAATAGGAATCGGGGGTGATATTAATGATTCCCATCACAACAGGAGCATTGAATTCGTGCAGGCTGCCACGAATGTTCAGTGAGAATTTTTTATCCGTTGATTCCATAGAATTAATATCTTCGCAAATGTAAATCATTATTCGGGATGAAGAAAGGAAAATTCATTGTGCTGGAAGGACTCGATGGCAGCGGAAAATCGACACAGACCACGCTGCTGCTGGACGCTATCCGCAACAAAGGCATCGACGCAGAGTTTATTCATTTCCCCAGAACCGACGACAGCAGCCCCTTCTACGGACCAATGCTGAAGCGCTTTCTGAAAGGTGAGCTCGGTTCTCTTTCCGAAGTCGATCCATGGTTTGTCGCCATGCTTTTTGCCGGTGACCGCCGCAACGAAGGCCCTGCAATCGCTTCTCTTCTCAATGAAGGCAAATGGGTCATCGCCGATCGCTATGTGCTTTCAAATATCGCATTTCAGGGCGCCAAAATAAAATCTCAGAAAGAGAAGTCCGAATTGGCGCACTGGATCCTGAATACAGAATACAATGTCTTTCATTTACCGGTTCCCGATCAGACTTTTTTTATTCATATGCCGCTTTCATTCTGCAGAGGCAATGTCCTGAACCAAAGATCAGGAGCTGATCGCGACTACCTTGACGGAAAAACGGATATCCACGAAGCCGATTTTTCATTTCAGAACGATGTGTATGAAATGTACAGATACATGTTGTCTGAACCGGATTTCAGACTGACTGAACTGCTGGTAAATGAGCCTGTGCCTGGCCCCGCTGAAATTCATGCCATGCTGATGCAACTGATTGAATGCTGAATTGCATGATGCTGAAAATATTTTTTACAGCAATAATAATCACCACAACAGGTTTGCTGTCACATGCGCAGCTGCACCCTGTCTGCGATTCGGCATCATTGATCAGACACAGTTTCTTCTCGCTCTGCTACAACGAAAAAACAGAACAGGCCGATTGGGTATTTCATTTCATTACACCTCAACGTTTGCAAAACAAGGTGATAGGCCGCTCAGATGATTTCAGACCGGATACGGCCGTTAAAACCGGTTCGGCTGAATTGAAGGATTACAAAGGTTCCGGATATGACCGCGGTCATCTGTGTCCCGCCGGGGATATGGGTTTCGACAGCACCGCCATGAGCGAAAGTTTTTTGATGAGCAACATGTGTCCGCAATTTCCCGGATTCAACCGCGGCATCTGGAATTCGCTCGAGCAACGCATCCGTGATTGGGGGCTGCTTTTCGACACATTGTTTATTATAACAGGTCCGATATTTTATGATACAACGTACTCTTTCATCGGGGAAAACAAGGTTGCAATTCCGGATGCCTGTTATAAAGTGCTGCTTGGAAAGAAAGACACAGCGCTGTATTCATTAGGGTTCATCATTCCAAATCTGAATGGATTAAAAGATTATCTGGCATTCGGTGTAACGGTTGACAAAGTGGAAGAAGTAACCGGATTCGATTTTTTGTCAGCCCTCGATGACAGTATTGAAGCCATTCTTGAAAAAAAGAAAAGCAATATTTTCTTTGATTGAGAACCTGTTATACCAAAAGATAATATTTATTAGTACATGAATCTGGATGACTCCGGAGAGCTATTGACGTTTCCCCTTTTATCTCTTCGGCAAACTCAGTACAGAGCTTTTTCCACTTCGACAGGCTCAGTGCAGAGCTTTTGTCTTTTTCCTTTTGTCTTTTATCTTCACCCAGCGGCCATTTCTGACCACTTGATGTTATTGAGTGTTTAGGATTTATCTTGGATGGTGAACGGCAGTTTTCATTAAGGGCGTCCTTTATAGTTTTGATATTCCCACAGGCCAATATAACTTAACTTATTTGCAATTTCATCCCAGTCTTTGCCTTCTATGCAAAAAAGTTCAATTAATTTTTTATTTAGTTTCTCGTAATTGTACTCAAAAACAATCAAATAATGTAACCCTAAAACAAATTCCTCTTGTTTCGTATTCTCTATAAGCCAATTGGGTGTACATAGCATTACTTGAAATATATCAGCACCTATCTGACCAACTAATCCTATCTCTAAATCTAATAGCAATCCAAAGTTGTCTGGTTTGTCTGGTATATAAAATTCCAAGGTTTGTTCAATATCCGTGCTGAATAAATCTTTTATTTCTGATTTCATAATGATTGTTTACTTTATGACATCAAAAAACCCGGCCAACAGCCGGGTTCAGAAGAAAAATATTTTAATAGAACATTGAATTGATGAACGAGAAACGTCCGCGGCCTTCGGTAAGCACCAGCGATCCCGTTCCGTTTTTCTGATACAATGTGCATGTATACTGCAGATACACTTCGTGTGTGCTGATGCCACCGGGAACAGTCACGTTGGTTGTTGTGTCAACTGTGATCGTACCACTTTGTGCAGCTTCATCGGTTGCATACCAATCTCCTTCGGCTGTGCGCCACAAAATACGCATTCCGGTATGCTTCGAGCTGTCGGCAACCTGAGTTGGATTATACCATGGCAAAGTTGCCTGTGACAGGAACGTGTGGAAAAGACTGTCGCGGTCAACAGCAGCAGTATCGAACAGGTTCACAAGCTCAATTTTGAATTCCTCGCGCGACGAAACATAATATCCCGAACCGGACTGATACAAACGGACTCCGGTAATGTAATGCGTGCCTGAAGCATCTGAATAACCCGTATCGTAGGGCTCGACCAGATATCCGTTTACACCCGGTGTGATTGACTTGTTATTTTCGCTTATGACCGCTGAGAAAAATGTTGATAGCGGTTCAGGAACTTCTGTGTCTTCCTCAGGTTCACAAGAGCTGAAGAACATTGGGGCAAACATTGCAACAAACACGACAGAGCCTAAAAGAGTCAGGAATTTTTTCATATCCGGGATTTGGTTTACACTACAAACAAAAACATTCTTTGTACGAAATTAGAATAAAAAATGTTATGTTCGCAGAAAAAATGAAAAAATTATTATTTCCGGTGCTGGTCATGTTGATTGTTTCTTGCGGAAACAAGCCTCAGACCTCATTGGTAGAGTGGTCCGGAAACACACAGGGCACTACGTTTCACATAAAATGGTATGGCTCTCCGGAACAGGTGAAAAAGGAGTCGGTCGACAGCATCCTGCATGCTTTTGACCTGATGGCCTCACTCTACAATGACTCATCACTGCTTTGCCGCATAAACAGAGGCGAGAACCCGGAACTGAGCTCGGAATTAATAACACAGCTGAAAAAATCACGCGAAATTTCCGAAAACACAGATGGATACTTCGATATCACCGTTGGGCCGTTGGTGCGCGCATGGGGCTTTGGCCGCGAAAAAGGAACAGATCCTGATTCGGCCACCATCGATTCGCTGAAGCGTTTGGTCGGATATCAGAAAATTTCTATTTCAGGAAATCATCTTGTTTTTGATACTGCAGGCATCCAGATTGACCTCAACGCCATCGCGCAGGGCTATTCGGTTGATCTGATCTGCGATTTCTTTGAAACGAAAGGTGTCAGCAACTACATGGTCGAAATCGGAGGCGAAGTGCGCGTTTCAGGCAAAAAGCCCGATGGAGCTTCATGGGTGGTGGGCATCGAACGACCGGCCGAAAACGAATTTGCAGAACAGGAAATTTTCCGTAAACTGGCCATAACCGACATCAGCATTGCCACATCGGGCAGCAGCCGCAAATTCTATGTAAAAGACGGCGTGAAATATTCACACACCATCGATCCGCACACCGGATATCCGGTCAGCCACTCGCTTTTAAGCGTGACTGTGATTACAAAAAAATGCATGGATGCCGATGCCTACGCCACAGCGTTTATGGTTATGGGAATTGAAAAAGCCAAAGCAATTCTGGAAAAGCAAAAGGAAATGGAAGCATTTTTCATTTACAGCGCTCCCGACGGCACCCTGAAAACCGACAGCACCAGCGGGTTTGGGAAGTATTTTGTTGAATGAATTTGCTTTACACGTTACAGTCGTTACAGGCGTTACGCGTTACAATCGTTACAGGCGTTACGCGTTACAATCGTTACATCAGAGTTATCAGCTTTCAGCAGTTAGCTCTGAGACGGGGCTTAGGATGAAGCATGCGGCATGAGGCTTGCGGCATGCGGTTTGACTAAGCTTCGCTCTCGCTCTGAAGTCACTCTGAGCGAAGTCGAAGAGTCACTCTGTATTTGCGTGCGGCGTGCGGTCCACCGCACAAGACACAAGGCACAACGCACAATGCACAATGCATGCGGCATGCGGCATGCGGTTCATGGCTCAACTTACAACGCGCAGGGCAGGCGGCAGACGGCACAATATATAATGCATTGTGTGGCCA
>CAZJOL010000113.1:0-8774 GCA_964547605.1 uncultured Bacteroidaceae bacterium
CAGCCGTTTTTTCCGCATTTATCATTTCTTCATGCGGATCGGACAAGAAAAAAACCAACGAAAACACAGACACCACAAGTGCCATGAAACAAAAAGTGGATGAATATGCCGTGGTCGAACTCAAAGCCGACATCAGCCATCTGAGCGATAAGGAAAAACAGATTCTTTCAATTCTTTTTGATGTCGCCGACATTATGGATGGGCTTTACTGGGAGCAGACTCTTGGTGACAAAAAAGCATTTCTTGATACAATTAAAGATCCCAATGCAAAACGTTTTGCAGAAATAAATTATGGTCCATGGGATCGTCTGGGCGATAACAAGGCTTTCCTCAGTGCAATTGGTGAAAAACCGGCCGGAGCAAACTTCTACCCAAAAGACATGACAAAGGAAGAGTTTGAAAAATTTGCCGACAAAAACAAAACCAGCCAGTACACCATGATTCGCCGGAACGATGACGGATCACTAAAGGTTGTGTGGTATCACGAATACTTTAAAGAACAGTTGCAGAAAGCATCGGATCTTTTGCTCGAGGCCGCTGCCCTGGCCGAAGATGCAGGGTTGAAAAAATATTTTGAACTGCGTGCAAAAGCTTTGATAACTTCGGATTATTATTCAAGCGACATGGCCTGGATGGATATGAAAAACTCCAATATTGACTTTGTGGTTGGCCCTATCGAAAACTACGAGGATGCCATGTTCGGATACAAAACTGCTTTCGAATCCTGCATTCTGATTAAGGATGTTGAATGGAGCAAAGACCTCGAAAAATATGCAAAACTTCTTCCTGAATTGCAGAAACAGCTTCCGGTGGAAGACAAATACAAAAAAGAAGTTCCCGGTGCCAGCAGCGACATGAATGTATATTCAATCCTGTATTATGCAGGTGACTGCAATGCAGGTGGAAAGACAATTGCCATTAACCTTCCGAATGACGAAAAAGTTCAGCTTGAAAAAGGAACCCGCAAGCTGCAATTGAAAAACTCAATGCAGGCCAAGTTCGACAAAATTCTTCTTCCTATTTCCAATTTGTTGATGGATCCTTCTCAGCGCCAGTATGTAAAATTTGATGCATTCTTCCAGAACGTAATGTTCCACGAAGTGGCTCATGGCCTTGGAATCAAGAATACACTGGATAAAAAAGGCACGGTGCGCGAAGTACTCAAAGATCTGTATGCAGCCATTGAAGAAGGGAAAGCTGATATTACCGGTTTATTCCTTGTAACCAAACTCCGCGAAATGGGCGAGATTACCGATGGAGATATTAAAGATAATTATGTTGCTTTTGTTGCTGGTATTTTCCGCTCAGTACGTTTTGGCACTGCCGATTCACACGGTACTGCCAACATGATGTGCTTCAATTATCTTATGTCGCAGGGCGCCATTTCGCGCAACGACAAAGGTTTTTATCTTGTAAACTTTGATAAAATGCCGGCTGCCGTCAATTCCCTTGTTGCTAAAATTATCACCCTGCAGGGTAACGGTGATTACGAAGGCGCAAAGAAATGGATTGAAGCTGATGGAAAAATTTCGGAACAACTTCAGAAAGACCTGGACAAAATTTCGGAAAATAAAATTCCGCGCGACATTATTTTCAAACAGGGTAAATCCGTTCTCGGTCTGTAATTAACCGCACGATGTACCGCATTGTTTGTGTATTGTTATTGCTCCTGCAGACTTTGTTTCTGCAGGGGCAATTTTTTCTCAATATTTCTGATGAAGAAAAACGTCAGCAGAGCGATCGCATGTTTAGCCATGTCAGTGCGCTTGCAAATGACAGCATGATGGGGCGCGAAGCCGGAACAGAGGGTGAACTGAAAGCCATGTATTATATCGCTAAGCAGTTTAAAAATGCCGGGCTGCAGCCACTTCCGGAAAAGAATTACTGGATACCTTTCAGCTTTTCGGAAGGATATTCATACCAATCCGGCTCCATCTCTTTCCAGAACAAAGAGTACAGTCAGAACGAATATTTTCTCTACCTGAATCCGCTGGTGAACTATAATTTCAGCGGAAATACATTCTTTATTGGTGATGGATTAAATGAAGCAGATTATAAAATGCTGAATTCATCCTTCAACAAAAATGCTGTAATTGTAATTGACATCAATTTCTCAGATACGTGTGATAATGCAACGGATCAGAAATATTTGCCGCTGCTTGAAAAGGCTGTTGCCAAGGCAACTTTTATCAACCCCGAAGCAGTCATTCTGGTGAGCAGCGATGTGAAGAAATTTCCGGCCATTGCCTCCATCAATCTGGATCAGGCCAGACCTAATATTCCGGTGATTTGCACAGGCAAAACGCTTTCAAAAAAAATATTGAAAAGCGATAACAGCGAGATTCAGAGTAAATGCGAATTCTCCAAAAACGAAAAGACCGGCTACAATGTAGCTGCCTGGATCGACAATGGAAAGCCCACCACGATTGTGTTTGGAGCACATTACGATCATCTTGGTTTTGGCAAATCCGGCTCGCTGAGTACCGACAGTGCTGTTCATAACGGCGCCGATGACAATGCAAGCGGAACGGCATTGATGATCGAGCTTGCACGGATTCTCAACGAAAGCGGAATCAACAATCATAATTATTTGTTTGTTGCATTTGGTGCAGAAGAAAAAGGTCTTCTGGGCAGCAAGGCATTTCTGAATCAGAAAATTATTGCTGACAGCTCCATCATGGCGATGCTGAATTTTGATATGGTTGGTCGCATGGATACAGCGGAGCCGAAGTTGAATATTCTGGGAACAGGCACTGCTGCCGAGTGGGACAGTCTGATTACAACAGCTTCTTCAGGCCCGGTCACAGTGAAGAAAAGTGAATCGGGTACAGCCGGCTCCGATCAGATGTCGTTTTATCTGAAAAACATCCCGGTTTTGTTTTTCATTACCGGCATGCACGAAGACTATCACAAGCCATCGGATGATGCAGAAAAGATCAATCGCGAAGGCATGGCCGATGTGCTGCTGATTGCTTTACAAATCACTTCAAAGCTCGACAGCATGCAGGATTTGAATTTTGTCCGCAGCGACGCAAGCAGTGGTGACCGCGGCAGGCGTCCTGGCGTCACACTGGGAGTGATTCCCGATCACGCATGGGAAGGCAAGGGAATGCGTATTGATGCGGTAACTAAAGACAAAACAGCCGACAAGGCCGGATTGCTCAAAGGTGACATTGTGATTCAGATAGGCGACATGCCTGTAACCGACATCATGAGCTACATGAAAGCACTTTCGGCATACAAAAAAGGCGATAAGGCAAAAATTACGTACCTTCGCGGCCAAATTGAAAATTCAGTGGAAGTAGTATTCTGACAATCATGATAAAAATTGCAAACAGAATCGGTGTGGTTGGGGGAGGAAGCTGGGCTACTGCAATTGTCAAGGTGTTGCAGCATCATCAGAAAAAGGTGAACTGGTTTATCCGCAGGCAGGATATAATTGATGCTATCCGGAATACGGGACATAACCCTGAGTATCTGAGCCAGGTGGAGCTGAATCCTTCCATGATTTCGGCCAGCAATAACCTGGATGAAGTCATTAGCAATTCCGATATTGTAATTTTCAGTATCCCTGCTGCATTTCTGCACCGGCAGATTGAAACTCTTGACAAGAAGTTGCTGCAGGATAAAATCATTATCTCTGCCATCAAAGGAGTAATCCCTGAATTCAATGCGATTATCAGCCGCTATTTCAATACGGTTTTTGATGTGCCTGCCGAGAATTACGGTGTGATTGCAGGTCCGACACATGCTGAGGAAGTAGTGATGGACAAGCTTTCATATCTTACGGCCGCTTCGGTAAACGAAGATATTGGCGTGGTCCTCACGGAACTTCTCGGCACGCGCAATATTAAAATTTCGGTCTCTTCTGATGTGGTTGGAATTGAGTATGCATCGGTGTTGAAGAATATTTATGCTGTTGCAGCCGGCATCAGTGTTGGTCTGGGATATGGCGATAATTTCCTGAGTGTACTCACCACCAACGCCATTGTTGAAATGCGCCGTTTTCTCGACGCCATCAATCATTGCAAGCGTGATGTGAACAATACATCCTATTGCGGCGATATCATTGTGACATCTTATAGCCAGTTCAGCCGCAACCGCATGTTTGGCAATCTGATCGGAAAGGGCTACAGCGTGAATTATTCCCGTATTGAAATGAAACAGGTGGCAGAGGGCTATTACGCTTCGAAGTGCATGACCGAAATCAATGAGCAATATAAGGTCGATATGCCCATTATGAATGCAGTGTACAATATCTGCTACAACAATGTTTCACCCAGCCAGGAAATGCGCCGGCTGGCAGAGAAACTGAAGTGAAAAGTTTAAAAAGAATATTAAACCTCGCAGGGTTTCAAACCCTGCGAGGTTTTTTTATATCGTTTCAAATTGTCCTTTTCCCGAATTAGTTATATTTGTATAACGAACCCCAAAAATCAACCGCCATGAAAATTTTTCCACACTTTCCGAAAGTGTCATTTGCGTTGATCATTATCTGTTTTTTACTTCCCTTTGTGACTGTGAAATGCGATAAATATGAGATAGCCAGACTCAACGGAATTGACATGGTAACCGGATATGAGGTAGGTGCTGATTCGGATCAGCCGCGTGAGTTCGACCCGAACCTTTTCATACTGGGGTCTCTGGTAATGGCTGTTGCTGGTCTTGTAATGGCGTTTCTGAAATTCAAAGGCAATGCAATTGCATCTCTTGTTGTTAGTGTTCTTGGACTGGCGGCTCTGGTTTATTTTTATTTCGATATCCGGCAAAACATTCCGACAGATGGAACAGTTGTGATAATCATTTCCATGGGTATCGGATACTACTTCTCAACCATAGGTTTTCTCCTCAATTCACTGTTTTTTGGTTATCAGCTTTCATTTAAAAAAGAAGTTTTCGAAGCTGAAATCAAAAAAGTCGAGCCTGAGTGATGACATCGAAAACCCGCACCGGAATTATCATTGCGATAGCTGTTCTGATCATTGCATCGGTGGCGGTTTTTGCATTTATTAAAATCAGACATGCACAAAATAAACTCGATGCAGCGGCCGATATCATTGAAAACATCGGAAACAGCAGCTTCTTTGTTGAGGCGGATGTGAAGGACACCATTCCTGTAAAAACATCCATTTCAATACCGGTTTCAATTCCTGTTAACGTTGCTCTGAATATGACTCTGGATGTGCCTTTGAGCATGAGCGTGCCGATAAACAAAAAACTCACAATACCATTTTCTCTCGCTATTCATCAGATTGTTCCGGTTGATACGCTATTCAATTTTCCTGAAAAACTGAGCCCGTTGATTGATGACACCCTTGGGTTGAGCACAAAAATGAAAATCCGCTTCTGGCCCGGATTCCGCATCCCATTCAGGGTTGAGGGCGACATTCCGGTGCAGCAGAATCTGAGTCTGGATATGAAAACGGTGCGTGTTTCAGCTCAAATACCTATCGCAATGTCGCTCAGCGACTCCATTCCGGTGACTCTTGATTTTGATTTACCAGTCAACGAAAATGTTTCATTTCCGCTGAACATTAACACACGCGCAACCATTTCTTTTATTGAGAAAGTTCCGATTGAAGCCGATTTTCCCATACAGCTGAAAGCACCTGTGGAAGTGGATTTCAAAAAGACTCCGCTGAAAAACAAATTCGATAGTTTGTCGGCGGTTTTGAGAGAGGTGTTGTGAGAAATCAGTACAGATAAAAATCAGCGAATTACCATCAGTGGAACGCGGCCACAGGGCTTTTTGTCGGAAGAAAGCACCAGATAATAGCTTCCTGCTGCAAGATTTCCAACAGGCACTGTATATGAGTATTCGCCGGATGTATTGATCTTGTCCATTGTCTGCTCCAGAACCGGTTTGCCACTCAGATCAAAAACGGAAACAGTATACAGTGTGTTCTGCTCTCCCATAAACGTAAACTGTGCCTGTTCGCTGGCCGGATTCGGATATACTCCTGTAATGAGATTCTTTTCATATTCGGTAAACCCTACCGGACAGGAGGCCGCGTTTACTCCATAGCCGCTGATGGTGCTGTTGCAGATGCTTGTGCTGAAAGGCCACGTGTCCTGCACAACAATGCTTTTGTCAGGTGCAATCAGAATTATGGTCGGAAATGCGTTAATTCCATAGGTGGTGTTGATTGCACTGCCACCAGCATCGCCGCTGATACAGGGATAATGCGCTCCATAAGTGTTGTCAAAGGCAATCACCTCTGCATCGCTGTCTCCATTATCAATTCCCATGAAAATAACACCACTGTGTGTTGCATCCGAAATTTTCATACGAGGCATTGACCTGCGGAGCAGCGCCCTGACAAGGCACGCATGTGGTATAGAAGAAATCAATCAATACATATTTCCCTGCATTCAGGTATGAAAATAGATTATGTGAGTTTCCATGCACATCGGTTGCGGTGAAGTCCACAGCAGTGGTAAGTGGGGTCTGTGCATTGACAGCAGTGCAAATAATGATTGCACCAAAGACGGATAAAATTTTTTTCATAGGAGTGGTTTTGGTGCGAAAAATATATGAATGTTTTGAATAACAAATCAGAATGTTTTATATATTCGTATGAAATCACGAATGACATGGTCACGCCAGACGACAATTTTGTAAAACAAAACAATTACAACTTCGCACTTGAAGAAGAGTTCGACTATCTTGACGAGCTCAGCAGGGAGATGGAAACCCGTCAGAAAAAAACAGAAGACATTACTGTCTCTGATGAAATAGAAAACGGCTCCGAAGACAACAAATCATCGAAGCCGTTGAACGAATAAAATGCTGTTCTAGCAATTCAGATATTTCTGAACAAGATCTCCAATGGCTGCAACCCTTTGTTCATCGGGCAAAGCGAAAAGACGTTCGCTCAAACCAGAATCTTCGTAGCTCCTGAGTTTTTTAATCAGCGAATCGAGCACCCTCGGCGGGAAAACACCTGATTCAAGATAAAACTGTTTCTGCTTTTCGAGGGCTGTTGCCGAATCCGCGCAGCAAATCGGAAGCTGTTTCAGTTTTTCTGCTACGGCTTTATGTTCTTCATGGAAAATATTCACATTGACATAAGTGTCTTTTGCTTTCTGCAAGGCGTCTTTATCTGTGAGACCATGAGTAGCAGCGGTCACGAGACCGGCCAGCAGCAGATAGATATCAGCTGATCCGTCCGGGCAGCGGAATTCGAATGTTTGTTTTTCGCGGGTATTAAATGAGCCTTCTTTCGCTCCGGGATTGGCAATAGCAGTCATTTTCGATGCTGCACCAGTCCATCCCAGCGGAACGCGTACAAGCACCGATCGGTTGCGGTCGCCCCAGCAAATATTGGTGGGCGCTTCCTGATGCGGCACCAGACGCAGATAGCTGGTGGGAACCGTGTTTCCGAAGGCGGTTAGAGACGCTGACAAATCCATGATTCCTGCAATTGCTTTGCGGGCAACATCGCTCAGGCCGTTTTCATCACTGGTTACACTTACTCCGTCTTTCAGAAGCTTCATATGAATATGCAGACCGCTGCCGGCTTTGCCAACAGTGATTTTTGGAGCGAAACTCAGCGACACACCGTATTTATAGGCCAGACTGCGGAGAATCCATTTGCCGAGAATAAGCTGTTCTGCTGCCTCTTCAATGTCAGTCGGCAGAAATTCAATTTCATTCTGTTCGTAGTTGTAGTATTCATCGCTGAAATTGCCGACTTCGGAATGGCCGTACTTGATTTTTCCGCCCATCTGAGCGATGTACAGCATGGCTTCTTTGCGCAGATGTTCCCATTTGGTGAAAGGCACAGATTCGTGATAACCTTTCTGATCGACAGCTTCGAACAGATCTTCGCGCTCGCTGATGACGTAATACTCGAGCTCGCCCATGGCATGCATGGAATAGCTGGTTTTATTCACCAGATTTGCATGAGCGCGGATCAGAATGTTTTCCGGGCTCATCTCCATTGGATTTCCGTCTTTGTCGAAATAGCGGCAGAACATACCAAGTGTCGGAATTTCGCTGAACGGATTGATGAATGCTGTTCTGAACTTTGGCACAACATACAGATCGCTCGATCCGCTTTCCATGAAAGGGAAAAGGGAACTGCCATCGACGCGTTCGCCCGAAAGCAGCAACTGGCGCAGTTGTTCTTCGCCTGATACAACAAAATTCAGAGTCTTTATTCTGCCATCTCCGCCCGTGTAATGAAAATTCAGCATCTGGATTTTCGATTCAGCAACGAAAGCGATGATGTCATCCACGGAAAATTCCTTCGGATTTTTCTTCAGGAATTTCACCAGCGGATTTGGGCATAACTGAAAACTTTTTTCCATATCTATTGAGTTTTATGAATGATAGTCAGGGCAAATATATAAGTTATTTCGTTACATGCAAGAAAATCCAACCATTTTTCACGATTCTGATCGCGGATAGAGGATAAAAAGATTAGTTCTGCCGTATTGCCTCGACAGGATCGAGTTTTGATGCGCTGTAAGCCGGTATCATACCAGCAACTAGGCCTATGGAGCCGGAAACGACAAGTCCAAGTATGATATTCCCAGCGGTAAGCGCAATTTCAAAATCAAGGGCGGAGGTTGCAAGCAAGGTAAGTAGCCAGACCAGCAGCAGCCCGAATAGGCCACCGAACAGGCTCAGAAATATGGCTTCGACAAGGAATTGTACAAGAATGAAATAATTCTTTGCTCCCAGCGATTTCTGAATACCGATGATTCCAACACGTTCACGAACGGACACAAACATGATGTTGGCAATCCCGAAACCGCCCACCAGCAGC
>CAZJOL010000114.1:0-6460 GCA_964547605.1 uncultured Bacteroidaceae bacterium
CACTGTATTCACAAGGTTCTGCACAAGATCCATACGTTTCTGGTACACATTCTCTACATTGGCCCATTGCTTTGTAACAAGCTCATCCTTGGTCACCATGCGGTTGTAGGCACGCCACATCCAGATGCCGATTGGAAGAAGAATAACAAGCAGAAGAATGATTATCATGGTTGATCCTAAGCATCCCGTTTTGGGTCTGGGATTACTGCGGTTGGGCTGTGAGCCGCCGGGTAAGGTCTGGGTTGTGTTTTCCATGTGTTTTTGGGTTGTTTGGAAAGTAAAATTAAAAATTTATTTGATAATGTCAATACTCCGGTTGATAAACCTCGAAAGTTTTTCTCCCTTGAGCAGTCCCTGCGACAGTAAAGCGAGGTCGATGAGCTGGCTGACAACGTTTTTGTTTTTTTCTTCATCGCCAGAATCCACCAGACCGGTTACTACCGGATGATTGGAGTTCACCAGCAACGTGTAACTGCGGCCCATGCCGGCCATATAGTCCATGCCGCCAAGCTGCGACATATCACTCATGCGGCGCATGAATTCGGGCTGCATCATGCTCACCGGCGCTGCGTCTTCGGCTGCAGCTTCTATCTGTACCAATACGTGCACATCTGTTGGCAGTGCGCCTTTGAACAACTCTTCCACTTTTTTCGATTCTTCTTCGTTCAGCTTGCTGATGATGTTATCGACATTTTTATCAATGAGTTTGTCGGTCAGTTCCGCATCGACACGCTTGAAAGTGACTTTCTCGTTTTTGCGTTCCAGAAAATCGATGAAGTGAATGTCAATCACCGAATCGAGTTCAATCACAGAATATCCTTTGTTCTGTGCCGCCGAAATGTAGGTGTGCTGCTCTTCCTTGTCCGTGGTGTAAAGAATGACCAGCTTTTCATCCTTGTCGGTCTGAGTATCCTTGATTATATCCTTGTATTCTTCGAGTGTGAAGTATTTTCCATCGGTATCTTTCAGCAATGCGAATTTCCCGGCTCTTTCGGCAAACGATTCAGTTGTAATCATGCCATAGCGTATGAAAACGCGGATGTCGTCCCATTTCTTTTCAAAATCTTCGCGGCTGTTTTTATACAGTTCCTCAAGTTTGTCTGCGACTTTTTTGGTGATATGACTGCTGATCTTTTTCACATTCGGATCGCCCTGCAGATAGCTTCGGCTCACATTGAGCGGAATATCAGGTGAGTCAATCACTCCATGCAGCAGCGTGAGAAAATCAGGGACAATATTTTCGACATTGTCGGTCACAAAAACCTGATTGCTGTAGAGCTGAATTTTATTTCGCTGAACTTCGAGGTTTTTCTTGAGCTTCGGAAAATACAGAATACCGGTCAGGTTGAAGGGATAATCAACATTGATGTGAATGTTAAACAGGGGCTCATCATAAGTGAAGGGATACAGCTCGCGATAGAACGATTTGTAATCTTCTTCTTTTAGTTCAGTCGGTGTTTTTTTCCAGAGAGGATCGGTATTGTTGATTATGCGTGGCTTTTCAACATCCTGGTATTTCTGGTTGCCGTCTTTGTCTTTTTCACCTTCGATGGGTTCCGACGTTTTTTCCATGCCGAACTGAATCGGGTAGGGAAGGAATCGGCAGAATTTTTTCAGCATGTCGAGAATGCGGTATTCTTCATTGAATTCTATCGAATCTTCGGATAAATGCAGCGTTATCTCGGTTCCACGGTCTTTCCTTTTTGAATCCGACATGGTGTATTCGGGCGAACCGTCGCATTCCCATTTCACGGCTTTTGCACCATCCTGATAGCTCAGTGTGTCAATCTCAACCTTATCGGACACCATAAACGACGAGTAGAAGCCGAGTCCGAAATGTCCTATGATTCCGCTTATTTCCTTTTCATCCTTGCCAATGAATTTTTGCACAAAATCCTCGGCGCCGCTGAAAGCAATTTCGTTGATGTATTTCTGCACTTCCTCTTCGGTCATGCCTATACCGCGATCGGTTATTTTCAGGGTTTTCTTTTTGGTGTCGAGCGCAATCTGAATGGTCAGATCGCCCAGTTCAACATCGGCTTTGCCCAGCGACACCAGCTTTTTCAGTTTGGTGGTTGCATCCACGGCATTTGAAACCAGTTCGCGGAGAAAAATTTCGTGCTCCGAATAAAGAAATTTCTTGATAATGGGAAAAATGTTCCCGGTCTGTACGTTGATTGAACCTTTCTGCATGGTATATTGATTTTTGCAGCTGCCGCCTTGTCAAAGCCTGTGCCATTGGTTGAGCAGTGTCAATTTGTCATGTCTGTGAGGACATTATTCACAGGTGAATCATTCCTTATGATATTTTGCAGTTTAAATGCTGATAACTTCATCGCAGGGGATATATTAAAAACTGTAATTTTGCGGCCGATATGTAAAATGATGCATATCGAAAAAACACATTTAAACAGTGAATTATGAATAATGCCATTTTTGATTTTGAAAACCCGCACAATGAGCAAATTCTGAATTATGCGCCCGGAAGTCATGAGCGCATTTTGCTCACCAATGAGCTGAGAAATCTGGAGACTACCCGGATTGAAATTCCTTTGATTATAGATGGAAAGGAAGTAACCACGGGCAAACTCGGAAAAGTCGTCATGCCTCATGACCACGGTCATGTGCTTGCTACCTACCACATGGCTACGGAAAAGGAAGTGAAAATGGCCATTGATGCAGCCATGAAGGCACACGAAGCCTGGGCTGAAACCGACTGGACCGTTCGCGCAGCCATTTTACTTAAAGCCGCTGAATTGTTGTCGACCAAATACCGCGCACTCATCAATGCAGCAACCATGCTGGGGCAGAGTAAGAATGCCTATCAGGCAGAGATTGATTCGGCTTGCGAAGCCATTGACTTTTTACGCTACAACGCTTATTTTGCATCAAAAATTTACAGCGAGCAGCCTAAATCGGGATTCAATCAGCTTAACAAGATGGAATACCGGGCGCTCGAAGGTTTTGTCTTTGCTGTATCTCCGTTCAATTTTACAGCCATTGCTTCGAATCTGAACATGTCCCCCGTATTGATGGGCAACACCACAATATGGAAACCGGCTACCACTGCTATATTCTCCAACTATTACCTGATGAAGATTTTCCAGGAAGCAGGATTGCCAAATGGCGTCATCAACTTCCTGCCCGGCAGTGGTTCGCTGATTGGCAAAGAAGTTTTTGGTCATAAAGACCTGGGTGGAATACACTTTACAGGATCCAACGCAACGTTCAATTTGCTCTGGCGCTCGGTCAGCGAGAATCTAGGCATGTATAAATCATACCCGCGGATTGTTGGCGAAACCGGCGGGAAAGATTTTGTTTTTGTTCATCATTCGGCCAATGCTCGCGAAGTAGCTGTCGGCATCTTCCGTGGCGCTTTTGAGTATCAGGGCCAGAAATGTTCAGCTGCTTCACGTGGATATATACCGAAATCCTTGTGGTCCGAAATCAAGGATTTGTTGATTCAGATGACTTCGGAAATGGCCATGGGCGATGTAAGGGATTTCAAAAACTTTATGAATGCCGTGATTGATGAGGCTTCGTTTGACAATATCATGGGCTATATTGATTTTGCGAAGAATTCTACCGATGCCAAAATCATTGCAGGCGGAAAGGGAGATAAATCCAAAGGATTCTTCATTCAGCCCACGATTAGCGAAACCACCAATCCGAAATTTAAAACCATGGAGGAAGAAATTTTCGGTCCGGTGATGACCATTTTTGTCTATGACGACAAGGATATTGAAAAGACAATAGCATTGTGTGATCAGACTTCACCATATGCGCTGACAGGTGCTGTTTTTTCGAAAGACCGAATCGCTGCTGCCAATATTTGCGAAAGGTTGAAAAACGCCGCAGGTAATTTCTATATAAATGACAAACCAACCGGTGCTATGGTCGGCATGCAGCCATTCGGCGGTGCGCGCGCTTCGGGAACCAACGACAAAGCCGGCGGAAATCTCAATCTTCTGCGCTGGACAAGCCCGCGGACAATCAAGGAAACCTTTGCACCTGCAACCGATTTCCGTTATCCTTTCATGATGTAAAACAACTAACACAACTGATATCAGCAAATGAAAACTGAAGAAAAAATCAAGCAGGTACTGACAAAATTTGGAATCAGCGAAGTGAATGATGGCGTATGTACCGGAACTGTATGGATCAAAAGCGAAGGCGACATTACCACATCCGTTTCGCCGATAGATAACCGCGAAATTGCCAAAGTGAAAAACGCCACTGCTGCCGATTATGAATTTGTAATGAAAAAGGCGCAGGATGCTTTTAAAGTCTGGCGCGAAGTTCCGGCTCCGCAACGTGGCGAAATCGTGCGTCAGATCGGACTCGCACTTCGTGATGCAAAAGAAGATCTTGGATTTCTCGTCTCTCTCGAAATGGGAAAAATCCATCAGGAAGGCATGGGCGAAGTGCAGGAAATGATTGACATCTGTGATTTTGCAGTCGGGCAGTCGCGACTGCTGAATGGTTTCACCATGCATTCGGAGCGCCGTGAGCACCGCATGTACGATCAGTATCATCCGCTTGGCGTGGTTGGATTGATTACCTCTTTCAATTTTCCTGTTGCTGTGTGGGCATGGAATTCCATGCTGGCAGCGGTCTGCGGCGATGTTGTCATCTGGAAGCCCAGCTCAAAAACACCACTTTGTGCCATTGCAACACAAAAAATCATTGTCGATGTTTTGAAACGCAACAACATTCCGGAAGGAGTATTCAATCTGGTAATTGCAAAATCATCGGTGCTTGGTGATAATTTTGTTGCTGACATGCGGATTCCGTTGTTTTCCATTACAGGTTCAACCCGCGTGGGAAAAAGAGCCGGAGCCATTATTGGTGAACGTCTCGGGAAATCCATTCTCGAATTGGGCGGAAACAATGCCGTTATCATTTCCGATTCGGCTGATCTGAATATGGCCATTGCTTCAACGGTTTTCGGTGCAGTCGGAACCTGCGGCCAGCGCTGTACATCAACGCGCCGCATCATAGTTCACAAGAAAGTGTACAATGAAGTGAAGTACAATCTGCTCAGCACCTATGAACAGATTAAAGAAAAGATTGGCAATCCGCTTGATCCCGGTGTGCTGGTAGGGCCGCTGGTTGATCAGTCCGCTGTTGATGCGTTTCTGCATGCTATTGAAGAAGTAAAAAAAGAAGGCGGAAAAGTACTGTTCGGTGGAACCAAAGTGGATGGCAAGAAAAACCTGAGCGGAAACTATGTTGTTCCTGCATTGGTCGAAGCGGAAAATCATTATAAAATTGTGCAGGAAGAAACCTTTGCACCGATTTTGTATCTGATAAAATACGATGGCGATATTGAAAATGCAATTGAAATAAACAACGCAGTACCACAAGGATTGTCGTCTTCGATTTTCACGCTGAATATGCGTGAAGCTGAAAAATTCCTTTCCGATGCCGGCTCTGACTGCGGCATTGCCAACATCAACGCTGGTACTTCGGGTGCTGAAATCGGTGGTGCCTTCGGTGGCGAAAAAGACACCGGAGTAGGTCGCGAATCGGGCTCTGACAGCTGGAAACAGTATATGCGTCGACAGACAAACATGATTAATTACAGCAACGAACTGCCGCTGGCGCAGGGAATAAAATTCGAATTTTAATTTTCATTTCAAAACTCTGTTAAGCACGATCTTTCCGGTCGTGCTTTTTTTAGGTCGGTACAATAGTTGTTACATGGCAGCGCAAAAAAAACTGAATCATGAAAGCAATATTTTTCTCAATAATTATGCTGGCCGCATTTGGCCTGTCACGTGCGCAGGTTGTTTATGTCACGGAGTGGAAAAGCGAAGCAGACAAGGTGGTGTATGTCACCGAGTGGAAATCCGAGGCCGATATGATTGTATATGTGACCGAATGGAAAAGCGAAGCCACGCCCGAATCCGGTATCTGGTACTTTACCGAATGGAAAAGCGAAGCAAACTGGACCTTGTATTTCACGGAATGGAAAAGCGAAGCTGACCTCGTGATATATTATTCAGACTGGAAAAGTGAGGCGGGATATACGGGGAATTGAAGACCCAAGTCATCTTTACGACATTATTTCAATCCATCTTTCAACTCAGACAGAAACTCTTTCACCCGCAGCAATGTGGCGGAAACAGCTGCGTTGCGTTCAATGTTTCTGCGGTCGGCTTTGATGCGTTCGCGTGCGCCTTTGAGCGTGTAGCCCTTTACTTTCGTGAGATAATAAATCATATCGAGCAACGCAATATCTTCTTCGGTGTAGAAGCGGTTACCTTTTTTGTTGCGTCTGGGTTTAAGTTCAGGAAACTGCTTTTCCCAGAAATGCAGGGCCGACGGGCGAATCTTGTATCGCTCTGTAATTTCCCCGATGGAATAATACAATTTGCTGTTTTCGTTTTCGGCCATGCACAAAAATACAAATTTTAATAACTTAATCCCTCGAAGGGTTCCAAACCCTTCGAGGGAT
>CAZJOL010000114.1:6560-8710 GCA_964547605.1 uncultured Bacteroidaceae bacterium
CGGATTTTCGCAAAACGATGCCGAGCCTGCACCCTATGGTCCGGTGCCATCCGAACGTCAGCTGCGCTGGCATGAAACAGAGTTTTATGCCATCATTCATTTCACACCGACAACTTTCGAAAACAAGGAATGGGGCTATGGCGATGCGGATCCCAATATTTTCAATCCAACCGGTTTCAATGCTTTGCAGATTGTTGCCGCAGCCCGTTCTGGAGGCATGAAAGGAATTGTTTTCGTGTGCAAGCATCACGATGGATTTTGTTTGTGGCCGACAACTTCAACTGATTACAACATTTCGAAAAGCCCGTGGAAAGACGGGAAGGGCAATATGGTGCTTGAATTCCGCAAAGCGTGCGATAGTCTTGACATGAAATTCGGCGCCTATGTTTCGCCCTGGGACAGAAACAGCCAGTATTATGGAAGCCCAGAATACGTGCGGATTTACAGACAACAGCTGAAAGAAATCTATTCCGGTTTCGGCGAACTTTTCATGTCGTGGCACGATGGTGCCAATGGCGGAGATGGCTTCTATGGCGGCGCACGTGAAATGCGCAACATCGACCGAAAGACATATTACGGATGGGACACCACCTGGACCATGACCCGTTCAATGCAGCCAATGGCTTGCATTTTCAGCGATGCCGGATGGGATGTTCGTTGGATAGGAAATGAGAACGGCGAAGCAGGCGAAACCTGTTGGGCAACTTATACGCCGCATGGCAGCGACAGTACAGGCCGGCCTGTGCCAGGTGATACGAAATACCGCGAAGGCATCAGCGGACATCGTGACGGAAAATTCTGGATGCCCGGAGAATGTGATGTACCGCTGCGTCCGGGATGGTTCTATCACGCGGATCAGAATAATCAGATCAAATCGTTGAATGACCTCAAAAATATCTATCTCAGTTCGGTTGGACGCGGACAATGCCTCGATCTGGGATTGGCGCCCGACACCCGCGGACAGCTGCATCAGAACGATGTGGATACGTTGGCTGCTTTTGGAAAGTGGCTTCGTGAGACATTTGATGATAACCTTGCTGTGAAAGCGAAAATTACAGCCAGCAATGTGCGCGGCAATAACAAAAATAAATTCGGTGTTCAGTATCTGACTGATACATGCCGCTATTCGTACTGGGCAACCGATGACGGAATTCGCGAAGCCGAGCTCATTGTGAAGTGGAAAAAACCGCAGCGCTTCAATTATGTCACCATCCGTGAAAACATCAGGCTGGGCCATCGGGTGGATTCTGTCGCCATTGATGTTTCTGTAAACAAAGAGTGGATCGAGGTTGCGCGTGTTACCAGCATTGGTGCGCTCCGCATAGTGAAACTGGACAAGTACTATACGTCAGATAAATTGCGTATCCGCATTCTGCCTTCTGCTGCCGAGCCATGCATTAGTGAAATTGGAGTGTTTGAGGAATAGAAAAGGGACGAGGACAAGGACAAGGTTGAGAACTCTGAACAATCCGTGCATTCTTACGGATTAAAAAGAACAATCCGTGCATCCTTACGGATCAAGAGGAAGTAAGAATAACGAACGATACATCATTGTATTTTTCTTCACAATTCACTTCTTAATTCAAAAATCCTTGTGCGTTATTCATGATTCAAAAAGGTCAGGCAGCAGTCAGTAATCAGCGAAGTCCCGTCCGCAAGGCACGGGATAATCAGCTTTCAGCTCTGAGTCGGGGCTGAGAAGGTCAAAGTTGAGATTAAGGCTGAGGTTAAGATTCAGCACTTTCGGTGAGCAGTGAGCAGAGATTGGTGGCTCTTTCTGAATTCGCAAAGAAGCTTTTTCTCCAATCAAAAATCAATAATCATCAATCGATATTCTTAAATCATTCCCTGATTTCTTCGCAGTTGTCGAATTCTTTCATGGAATCCAGTTTCTTCTGATCGTTGAAACCGTGTCTCTTGGCCTGATTGAGATATATGCGCGATTTCATGCATTCTTTTTTACCGGCATAATAAGCCGACATCAGAATGAGCATATCCGGATTACCAGGTTCAGTGTATTCATACATTCTGAGAATGCTGAATAAAAACGGTACATTCATGTTGCGTGCCTGATTGGAAAATGAATATGCTGCAATTCCGCACCAGGCCTTTGCACGACGCATCACATCGGCACTCAGTGAAACCGAGTC
>CAZJOL010000115.1:0-8621 GCA_964547605.1 uncultured Bacteroidaceae bacterium
CGGCACTTACCGGAACTGCATTCGTAAATGGTTTACACACAAGGTATGCAAGCGCTCTGCGGTCATGTCAGCGGTCAGTAACAGATTAAAGGATGCCATGCTGTCACACGGTCTCGGCAATCGAAAAAAATGGTTAATTATCAACAATATAGTGAATGAGAAGGTATTTGATTTGCCAGCTGCCCAACCAGCCGGTCGGCGAATTCGTTTTATCAATGTAAGCTGTTTCGAGGATCGCTCGAAAAACCTGAGCGGGTTGGTCGAATGTGTCAGCCAGCTAGTGGGTGATGGTATTGATATTGAGTGTGTTATGGTAGGCAGTGGCGAAGATTTTGAGCAAATCAGCTCGCTTATCAGAGCGAAAAGACTTGAAAGTCATATTATTATGACCGGACAACTTATCGAGAATCAGGTTGCTACCCAAATGAAGGAATGTCATTTTTATGTTCAGCCAAGTCATTACGAAAATGTCCCGGTTGTGATATCCGAAGCGCTTATGTGCGGACTTCCGGTATTAGCCACAAGGGTGGGAGGATTGAATGAAATGATTGATGAAAGCAACGGATATCTGGTTGAGCCCGGCCATTTGAATGAGCTTTGTTCTGCGATTCGCATGATGGCTGAAAACCATGGGGGCTTCGACAGACAAAACATCCGGAAGGCCGCCATGCAGAAATATTCGTCCGAAGCTGTCAGACAACAGATGTTACAATTGTATTCAGAGATTACTAAATGATTGAACAACAGGAATATATTAACTATGCGGTGATGGTCAACGGAAGCAGCATCAAACGCTGGCAAGCCGAGACGATACAACAACTCAATGAGTCGGGATTTTGTCGTTGTGTGCTGATTATCAGTAATCCAGCAATAAATGTCCGTAAAAATAACATCTTTATCAAGCTCTTCCGCCGTCATTCGCTATATAACTTTCTGCTGAACAGATATTTCGACGTTGAAGCAGAACAAATGACAGAGCTTCCTGCCGGAGTACCGATGATAGAAATTGAAGCAGAGCAGAAAGGAGCATCGCATTATTTTGAAAAATCAGACATACTGAAAATCAAGGAGTTGCAGCCGTCCTTCATTTTACGGTTTGGCTACAACATACTCCGGGGCGACATTCTCAACGCAGCTCCCCATGGCATCTGGTCGTTTCATCATGGCGACGAGCGAACATTCAGAGGTGGACCATTTGGATTTCATGAGATACGGACAAAAACGCCAGTCACCGGCGTCATATTACAAAAACTGACATCGCGCCTCGATGCAGGCCAGGTGCTTCTTCGACGCGAGTACATTACCGTGATGCATAGCTGGAAAGAAATGCGGCAGCGTCTGCTGGCGGCCAATACCGATATGGTATTACTGGCTGTTAAAATGTATATCGTTCACAAAGAGATAGTTCCGATAGCATCGACCTCAAAGGCGCCCATATTTAAAGCCCCGGGTGTGTGGCGAATGTCATTATTTGTCGCGAAATTATGGATCAGACGTATTTCATTTCATATCAATCGCTTACTTGTTTACGAAAGCTGGCATGTAGAATCCGGTCAGATTTACAGTTCGCCTTTGGTACCTGTTTTACCTACGGTTACAAATGTATCAGCATCGAACGATGGAGCATTTCACGCCGACCCATTTCTGTTACAAACAGCTGATAATCTGTGTATTCTGTCTGAACATTTCTCTTACAATCGTAAAATTGGCAGTATTGCCGCCACCATACCCGGACAGGAAACCACCACCTGGATGCTGAAAGACTCGCATCTTGCTTATCCTTATGTATTTAGCCACAATGGGGAGCAATGGATCATTCCGGAAAATGCTGAATCTGGTCAATGTATTGCTTATCGCATTGACAATAAGCTGAATATAACAGATCAGGTTGTCTTGCTTGACTTACCGGCAGTCGACCCTTCACTGGTTGTTCATGAAGGGAAATTTTATCTCTTTTGCGGACTTAAAGATCAGTTAACCAATGAGAAACTATATGTCTTCTGGTCTGATAGTTTTGGTGGTCCATACATGCCACATGAGCTGAATCCTGTGAAAGTGAGCCCGGTTGGATCACGTCCGGGCGGAACCATGATAAACTGGCAGGGAAATCTGTATCGTCCTGCTCAGGTTTCGGATATTTATTATGGTCATAAAATATTAATATATAAAATAATAAAGCTTTCACCTCAATCATTTATTGAGAAAGAAAATAGTGAGATAAATCCTGCCATTTTTGGAAGTCAATACAGTGGTTTACATACGTACTCCGTTTCGGGTAATCACTACGCAGTTGATCTGAAAACGCATCAAGTCGGACTGGCTGCATTCATATTCAAATGGAAGCAAAACAGAAAAAACCGGAGGGTCGATGCTCGGTAATCTGCTTCGCACCCTTGGAATCAGGATGGCAACAGCTGTAATCAGTCTGCTGATTGTGGTTATTGCTGGACAAATGCTTGGTGCTGAGGTGCTTGGAGAAATCAGTCTGCTGATTGTGGCCGTCACTATAATCGCTTTGGTTGGTGGTTTTGCAGGTGGTGCAGCCCTTGTATTTCTCATTCCGCGTAACAATGACACCCGCTTGTTGCCTGTTTCACAATACTGGGCTGTGTTGTCTGGTTTGGTAACAACTGCAGTGCTTTATTTTACCGGCGCTTTTCCAACCTACCTTGTCTGGCATGTACTTATTCTTGGTGTTATTAGTTCACTAAACCAAAATCTGCTGTCGGTTTTACTTGCTGATCAGCGCATTAAAGCGCACAATTTCCTTATGCTGCTTCAATCGGTACTGATGATTGGCTTTTTGCTTGGTTTTACATTTCTGGCCTATATCGATACCATTCTTGCCTATGTGTTTTCAATGTATGCTTCATACATTCCGGTACTAATTCTTTCGTGGGTGCTGATTGGACGTGGGAACCAGATCGGGCAGGGAAGTTCAGCCCAGGCATTGAAAATTCTATTTGGTTATGGAAGTCTGGTACAGATGAGCTCCATTCTGGCTTTGCTCACTTATCGTCTCACGTATTATTACACCGAAGCCTGGCTGGGGCTTGCAGCTTTGGGACTTTTGTCGGTGGCAGCGCAAATCAGCGAAGCCGTGTGGATTCTGCCCAAAAGTATTGCATTGGTGCAGTTCAGCAAAATTTCGAACCTGAAAAATGATTCTGATTCATCCCATCTGACGCTTTTCCTTGGAACCATTACATCCGTTTTTACGATGCTGGCACTGGCCATTCTTGTGTTCTTACCTGATCAGGTCTATACTTTTATTTTCGGAAGCGATTTCAAAGGCCTCAGCCCTGTGGTGCGGCTTTTTGCGCCCGGCATATTTGCCATGTCGCTCAATATCATTCTAAGCCACTATTTCAGTGGCACCGGCCGTATCCTGTTCAATCTTGCCGGATCAGCCATTGGTCTGATTACAGTAGCCATTACCGGTTTCATATTCATCCGCAATGGCGATGTAGGTAATGCTGCCATGGTTTCAACCCTTGGTTATGCAGCCAACTTCCTGTTTGCCTGGCTGTGCTTTTTGTGGATTACTCGCCGCGAGCGAATCTCAATCAGAAAGGGATTTCTTGTCTTTCGAGACGTGAAAAAATAATCATTTTATTTCCGGATTTCATTCTGTTTAATTTTCGAAGTTGGAATGTGATGGTAAATCACACGATATTTTGACTTTTGAACATGCTTATTGATTATTAATTAGTATTTTATGATTTTTTATTTTATGCAAAAGTGTGATTTCAATTTCACACTTTCGAATAAAAATAAACCTGAACAACCGCCTGGTCAAAGCCACCTCTTTACGCCAAAACATAAGCTGCGTTGCTTATTTGCATTGTACTGGATTTTTATGAGCAAAATATAGCCAGCAGCCAAAAGAGTCAGGCCGCGAAACAAAGCAGCAGATCAAGGGTTTTGGTGCTGCTGGGTGATGGAAAATCAGGAGTTCTTCCCTGTCAGGATACCGATTGATTTTTTATTGATGGTTACCACATCGAAAGTGACAAAATCGATGATAACATTCTCGCCTTTCACTTTTTCAAGCAGCAAAACTACGGGGTGGAATGAGCCTCTCAGCGGCCTGGTGAATGAAACGGGCGAACTGAAATTCAGAATTTCTTCACCGCTTTTGAGGCTTTCGCTCAGAACAACTTCACCACAGGGAATGCCTTTCAGTGTGCCGCCTTCATAATTGCTTTCACACAAATACAGCTGAATGGTGAGTGAGCCGGTGGTGCGGGCGTGCGTGTTTACAATTTTGTCTGCAGCTACAATCGCGGTGTTCGAGTCCAGGCTGATCTGATAGCTGATCAGACCTTCGAAGCGGGCGCTCTGAGACCTGGAAATCAAAGGCAGACTTACGAGTAGAATAATGAAGAGGTAAGGACAATTTTTCATGAGGGAATCTTTTATTATTTGTTTTGAATCACTTGTCAATATTGATGAGCCGGTATTTCATGTTGCCCATACCCATTTTGGCGGCATATTCAATCTGTTGTTTTCCACTTACTGAATTTTCTTTCAGAAAAGCGTCGTCGCATTTGTGGGCTTTGTCAACAAGATCGTGTGCAGCCGCTTCGATGGCTACAATATCGTATGATGCCAGAATGCCGATATCGGCAATAAATGGTTTTTTGGGATTCCGGGCGCAATCGCAGCTGGGCGAGACATTGATGATGACGTTGAAATAGATTGATGTTTTCATTTCACAAACCGGCTTGGCGTATTCAACAAGACCTTCGAGAAAACGCTGGGTTTTATCCGTATCCGTTGGATTGGAAATGGCGCCGGCATGGCATGATGTGATGCATTTTCCGCAGCCTATGCATTTTTCCTTGTCGATGGTCAGCGGGTTGAGGGTTATTGCACCAACAGGGCAATCGGCCACACAGGCGCCGCATCCGATGCACTTTATGCTGTCGGTTTTCGGAAAGTTGTTGAAGTGCATGAGTTTTTTGCCCTCGATGGTTGCCATTCCCATCGAAACATTTTTAATGCATCCTCCGAAACCCGCGCTACCATGGCCTTTGAAATGGGTGAAATAAATGATTGTTTCGTATTTTTCAATGTTTTTACCTATCCGGGCCGAGTCAAACCAGTTGCCGCCTTCGATAGGCAGCATCAGCGTTCCGCCTGAGTCGAGGATGTCGATTGGGGCAAAAGTGAAACCATGATCTTTGGCTAGTTCAATGTGGGTGGCCGTTTCGTGGCGACGTCCTTTATAGGCCACATTGGTTTCGATGAGAGTGGCATTGAGTTCCTTGCAAAGCGGCTCTACCAGAGTGGCCGGCAGATAATAAGCGTTTCCATCCTCACCAAAATGCACTTTTATGCCCACATTGCCATGCACACTGTCTTTCAGATATGCAAAGAGTCTCATTACTCCTTCAGGAGAAATGTCTTCGGTAAAGTAAACATCGGAGCGTTTATCGTTGTTCTGGCAAAATGTATTTTGGCTGGAAATGAGTATCAGCGCAAAGAGCAGGGAGGTGAGCAGTTTTGTCATAAAAGTATTTTGTTGTAATAATCAGGTACAAAAATACGGTAAATACCACAAAAAAAGTTAGTGTATCGGCACAGAGTGAAAAAAATGTGCGTATTTTTGTCAGCCAGATCCAGAAAATGTTAGTCGAATTGTTAGTCGAATTTTAAAACCATTTTCTGGAACCCGCATCTGCGGCAGTAGCTCAGTGGTAGAGCTTCAGCTTCCCAAGCTGAGGGTCGTGGGTTCGAGCCCCATTTGCCGCTCAAACAAAACCATTTCCTCGCGGAAATGGTTTTTTGCATGAGACCGGCCTTGAACCGAAGGTTCAAAAGGCTGGGTGAATGTAAAAAACGCAGCGCATGAAGTGCGGTGGTTTTGTCTGAAAGCCCCCCCTGACGGGTCCGCGGTATCGGGAGCGCAGCGGACGATGCCGCAATCCCATTTGTCGCAATGAGACCAGCCTTGAACCGAAGGTTCAAAAGGTTGGGTGAATGCAAAAAAACACAGTGCACGAAGTGCAGTGGTTTTATCTGAAAGCCCCCCCTGACGGATCCGCGGTATCGGGAGCGCAGCGGACGATGCCGCAATCCCATTTGCCGCCATTAAAAATGGTTGAAACAAAATTTCTAGAGAATTTCAACCACCATCCCATCTTCAGCTGCCACCGTTTCAGGAAATATTCTCCGGGCCTCATCCAGCAACAGATCCGGGGTGCGGTAGCGCGACGAAAAATGTCCGATGAGTAATTTTCTGACACCTGCTTCGGCCGCAATGGTGGCTGCATCGACCGAGGTGGCGTGCATTTTTTCGATGGCCGAATTCTGCATTGTCTTATCATAGGTGGTTTCGTGATACAGCAAATCGGCGCCCTCAATAAAAGGTATGATGCTTCGATCGAAAACCGTATCCGAAACATAGGCAAAAGAGCGGGGCAGAGCCGGCTTCAGCACAATTTCATCGCGCGGAACTTCGTTTCCGGCTGCATCGAAAAATGGCTCGCTCCGCAGAATGCCCTTTATCTGCTCGTATTCCGGATGATATTTTTCAATAAATTCTTTTCTGACTTTAGCTGTCCGCGGGCGCTCTGTTACACGGAATCCCGATGCCGGAATGCGGTGTGTGAGCGGGAAGGTACTTACTTTGTATTCTTCAAAATCTAATTCTTCGCCTGGTTCCAATGCATCGATATCATGAAAACAAATCGAATACGATGGCTCAAATCCCGACAGCGCAGAATTGAAATCAAGAACTTCTTTCAGTTTGCGGTGGCCGGCAATATGCAGCTCCTTTTCGCGTCCCAGCAAATGAAAGGTGTTGAGCAATCCGGGCAGGCCCAGATAATGATCGCCATGCAGGTGCGAAATCAAAATGAGTCCTATGCGGTTGAAATTAATGCCAAAGCGCCGCAAGTTGATTTGCGTTCCCTCGCCACAGTCGATTAAAACAAAGCGCTCATGCACATTGAGTACCTGAGCGCTTGTGAATCTACCCGGCAAAGGAGCTCCGGATCCGGATCCTATGACGGTGAGATTAAATGTCATTTATCTGCTGATAATAAGTTTGCGGGTTACTGTCTGAGTGCCTTTGGCAACGGTGTAGAAATACACTCCTTCAGGCAGGGCGGCCACATTCAGTGCAATAGTGTTTTCCCCGGCATTCACTCTGTGATTGCTTGCTGAAACGGTACGTCCAACCATGTCGCTGATGGTAACGGCGACTATTGAAGTTTCGTTATTTGTTACAACAATATTGGCAACATCGGCAGCAGGATTGGGATACATATCGGTTACACCGAAAGAATAATATGGATTTTCTCCAAAACCAACGTTTCCTATAACAAGTTTATAGCCGTTTACTGTATCTGGTAATGACATAGGCATTGACATGGCTTCACCATAAGCTATAACCCTTATTTTCAGTGGATAAACACCTGTTTGTCCGGCTGTGGCAGTTCCAATAATAGCAATGCAACCATTCGAACCGCCTGGAATTGATACTGGAGCGCCAACACCGGTTGGAGCACCCGACCAGGTGAAACCGCTTGGAAGACCAACTATTTCAATTACATTTATAGAGTCGATGGTTGCAGAAAAGCCCATATATGAAGTATCAGCAGGGACAACTGCAGTAATTACGCCGGTATATGCAACACCAATAGTTACCGGTGGCAGATTGATCAGGGTGTCCGGAAAAATTCCAGGGGTAGTGTACTGTGCATCGGGAACGCAGGGCTGAGCATTTAATGCAGCTGCAAGAAATAAACCTGCAAACAGGGTAAAAATTCTTTTCATAGTATTTTTGTTTTTTGCAAATATAGCAATGATTTTACATTATAACAATTTATGCAACTATTTTTTTCAGACTTGATTTGTTGATACCCTTTTGAATAATGAACACCGAACAGGGAAGTGAGAATGATGAAGGAGTATATACATTATACTGATTTCTTACTTCATATTTCCTTATTCGATGTTCATGATTCAGTGTTCGTGTCTCGGTGTCTTTGTGGCAAACAAAAAAAAAGCCCGCATTTCTGCGGGCCTTTTGTATTGAATAGAATGAAAAAACTATTCTTCGTCAGATCCGTCGGCTTTTTTGCCTTTGGCTTTCTTGTCTTTCAGGTTTGCAAAGATGTCGAGATCGCCCAGGGTTTCTTTTTCAGCGTTTGGTTTTGCTTTTGAAAAAGAATCGTCCTGTCTCTTTTCAGAGGGCTCGCGTTTCTTATCTTCTTTCACTTCCTGGAAGATTTTGCTGTGCGAAACAACGATTTTGCGTGATTCCTTCGAGAATTCGATCACTTTGAAATCGAGGGTTTCGTCCATTTCGGCCTTGCTTCCGTCTTCTTTCTGCAGATGGCGGTTTGGAGCATATCCTTCAACACCATAAGGCAGAGAAACTACAGCACCTTTGTCGTTTTTCTCAATGATAGTTCCTTTATGAATTGAATCAATTGAGAAGAAGGTTTCGAACACTTCCCACGGGTTGTCTTCGAGCTGTTTGTGACCAAGGCTCAGGCGGCGGTTTTCGACATCAACATCAAGAACAACCACTTCGATTTCTTCACCGATTTTGGTGAATTCAGCCGGATGTTTGATCTTCTTTGACCATGAAAGGTCGCTGATGTGGA
>CAZJOL010000116.1:0-8556 GCA_964547605.1 uncultured Bacteroidaceae bacterium
TACGACGAAATGCTGTTCAGCAAAGAAAACGGCACCAATGTGATGATGGTTTATATCGACAAAAAAGTCCTCAACAGCAAAGAGCGGGAAAATGTTTTGTCGGATATCAAAAAGCCAATTGAAGAATTTGGAATCAAGAACGGCATAGAAATGCACTTTTCAGGGATGCCCTATATCAGAACTTCCATTTCAAATCTGGTACAGAAGGAGCTTAAGATTTTCATGATTCTGGCTCTGATAGTGGCGTCCATAATTCTGCTGGTCTTTTTCCGGTCGCTCAAGGCTCTGGTTTTTTCAATCACAACCGTAATCATCGGTGTTATCTGGGCTGTGGGGTCCATGGTTTTGATGGGCTTTGATATCACTATCCTGTCCGGTATCATTCCTCCCATTCTGATTATTATCGGAATTGAAAACTGTATCTACCTGATCACAAAATATCATTACGAATATGCTATTCACGGCAATCAGGCAAAATCACTGGCCCGCGTTGTGCAGCGCGTGGGACTGGCGACATTTCTGACAAATGCCACAACAGCCGTGGGTTTCGGATCTTTCATGGTCACTTCAAATCCGATCATGGTTGAATTCGGAATTATCGCATGCGTGAGTATCCTGCTTGAATTCCTGTTTACGCTGATTCTGATCCCTACCCTGTACAGTCTTTTCCCGCCGCCCAAAGGAAGACATATCAAACACCTCGATTTCACCTGGCTGAATGGTGTTACCCGTTTTATAATCAACACAATTCAGTACAAACGGAATGTGGTTCTCGTAACCGTAATTATTCTTCTGGCCGGTGCCGGATTCGGAATAACCCTCATTGAAAACAAAGGCAGCGTTGTCGATGACGTTCCCAAAGGCGATAAACTCTACACCGACATGTTGTTTTTCGAAGACAATATGGGTGGTGTACTGCCGCTTGAGGTAACCATCGATACCAAAAAGAAAAAAGGCATTCTGAATCTGAATACGCTGAAAAAAATCGACAAATTTCAGACTGAGCTCGAAGAAATTCCGGCCATTTCCAAACCACTTTCGGTGGTTGAAATCGTGAAATTTGCCAAACAGTCGTTTTTCAACGGAAGACCTGATATGTACAGTTTACCGAACGATAACGAAAAAGCCTTTATCCTGAGTTATCTGCCCGACATGGATGCAAAAGGCGAGGGAAAAAAGAACAACATTCTAACGAGTTTCATTGACACGAATTATCAGGTCGCACGCATCAGTCTGCGGTTGAAAAACGTGTACACGCCTGAGATCAAGGAAATCAAAGACACCCTTGAAAGCAAGCTGGCAAGGATTTTCCCGGCCGAAAAATTCAAGACCATTGTGACCGGATCGGCTGTGGTATTTGAGAAAGGCAGCAATTATCTTGTTTCGAATCTCTATGGAAGTCTTGCATTGGCCATCGTTATCATCGCGCTGCTGATTTACCTTCTGTTCAGCAATGTCAAAATGGTATTCATTGCCATGGCCACCAACATGATTCCGCTGATTGTGACGGCAGGCCTCATGGGCTTTCTGAACGTAGATCTGAAACCTTCAACCATCATTATTTACAGCATTGCGCTGGGTATTTCGGTCGATGCTGCCATTCAATTCCTGTCGCGTTACCGGCATCAGCTCAAGGTTTCGGACTGGAACATTAAAGACAGTGTATTAAGTGCGCTGAAAGAAACTTCAAGCGGAATGATTTTCTCAGGCATTGTGCTGGTACTTGGTTTTGGGGTATTCATTTTTTCGCGTTTCGGCGGCACAGCCAGTCTTGGTTATCTCATCGGATTCACATTGCTGGTGGCATTGTTCAGCAACCTGATTATACTGCCATCGCTTATTCTGTACATGGACAAGCTCATTAAAAACAAAGAAGCCGGCAAACCGCTGTTCGACGTTGAAGAGAACGACGATCCGGTCCTGCCTCCGCTCGATGAAGAACAACAATAAAACGATAACTATGAAAGGTATTATTCTCGCCGGCGGCTCCGGCACCAGATTATATCCAATCACAATGGCCATGAGCAAGCAGCTGATGCCCATATACGACAAGCCCATGATCTATTATCCGTTGTCAGTGCTCATGATGGCCGGGATCCGTGATATTCTCATTATTTCAACACCGCACGATCTGCCGCAATTCAAACATCTGCTCGGTGACGGCGAACGCCTCGGCTGCAATTTCAGTTATGTGGAGCAACATGTCCCCAACGGACTGGCGCAGGCCTTTGTTTTAGGCGAGCAATTCATAGGCAACGACAATGTTTCATTGATTCTTGGTGATAATATTTTCTATTCCTCAGGACTTCACGACAAGCTCCGCGGCATGAAGAAACCGGACGGGGGAATCGTATTTGCCTATCATGTGAGCGATCCGGAAAGATATGGAGTGGTGGAATTCGACGAAAACATGCGGGCCATCAGTATTGAGGAAAAACCGGCAAAACCAAAGTCAAATTATGCCGTTCCCGGCTTGTATTTCTACGACAACAGTGTGGTTGAAGTGGCCAAAAATCTGGCCCCCAGCGCCCGCGGCGAATATGAAATCACCGATGTAAACAAGTATTACCTTAATGCCGGCAAACTCAGCGTTGAAGTTCTGAGCCGAGGCACAGCGTGGCTTGACACCGGAACTTTTTCATCACTGCTGCAGGCAAGCCAGTTTGTTGAAGTTATCGAAAGCCGTCAGGGCCTTAAAATCGGGTGCATCGAAGAAATCGCCTACACCGAAGGTTTCATCAACAAAGCACAGCTCGAACAGGTGGCTCAGCCCCTGCTGAAAAGCGGCTATGGCCAGTATTTATTATCCTTATTACAGAAATAATGATTTCAGTTTTACTCACCGGCGGAGCCGGATTCATTGGCAGCAGTCTGGCTGAAAAGCTACTTGAAAACCCGGAAATATTTCTGGTCATTGTGGATGATCTTTCAACGGGTTCCATTGAAAAATTGCCCGCTAAACACACCGAAAGATACAAATTTATCAAGGCCGATGTAAATGCCTACCGCGACATTTCGGAAGTTTTTCACGCATTCCGCTTCGACTATGTTTTTCACTACTCAGCCATGGTTGGCGTTAAACGGACACTCGAAAATCCGGTCAGTGTTCTGCAGGATCTGAAAAGTATTGAAAACATTCTCAATCTGAGCAAAAACTCTACGGTAAAACGTGTCTTTTTCAGCTCCAGTTCAGAAGTGTATGGCGAGCCGGTTGAGTTTCCTCAAAACGAAAATACCACCCCGCTCAATTCAAAGTTGCCCTATGCCATTGTAAAGAATGCATCGGAAGCATTTCTGAAATCCTATCATACCGAATTCGGGCTCCCCTACACCATTTTCAGGTTTTTCAATACCTACGGTCCCAAACAAAGCAAGGATTTTGTTATCAGCCGCTTCATCAATCTTGCATTGAAAAACAAACCGCTGACCATTTATGGCGACGGCAAACAAACACGCACCTTTTGCTACATCGACGATAATGTGGATGCAACCACCAACTGCTTCAATCAGGTGGTTCAGAATCCGGCCATGCACAGCGATGTGTACAACATAGGCAACGATAATGAAACATTTATTGATGATGTTGCCAAAATGATCATCCGGGTTTCCGGCTCCACTGCTGAACTGAAATACATGCCACCCCTCAAAGAGGGCGATATGCGACGCCGCCTGCCCGATATCGGCAAAATGCACAAATTACTAAACCGGCCTTTGCTTCCGCTCGAAGAAGGAATCAGAAATATTTTGAACGACACACGTTTCATTATCTGAAAAATCATGAAAAAAACCATACAGCATTATCAGGAAATCTTCACTGAACGGTTCAACAATATCAATTTTGTAAAGTTTCCTGTCGAGTTGTATGAACCAATTGATTATGCACTGAAAGCCGGAGGAAAAAGATTGCGCCCGGTACTGACAATCATGGTATGCGATTTCTATGGCAATAACATCGAAGACGCAATGAACCCGGCCATTGCCATTGAAACTTTTCACAACTTCACGCTGGTGCATGATGACATCATGGACGATGCGCCCATACGCCGCGGCAGACCTACTGTTTACAACAAGTACGGCACCAATATCGGAATCCTTTCGGGCGACACCATGTTTACCAAAGCGTACGAATTTGTCACACTCACACGCGAAGATAAGCTGCCGGCCGTGCTGAAAGTGTTCACCAAAACCGCCATGGAAGTATGTGAAGGGCAGCAACTCGACATGAATTTCGAGACCATGCCAGAGGTTTCCATGGAAGAATACATGCAAATGATTCACCTCAAAACGGCTGTTCTGATGGCCGCATGTCTTAAAATCGGAGCCATTCTCGGAAATGCGACTCCCGAACAATGCGAAGCCATTTACCGCTTTGGCGAACACACCGGAATGGTTTTTCAGCTCCAGGACGACCTGCTCGACACTTTCGGTGACGAAAAAACCTTTGGGAAACGCATCGGTGGTGACATCCTGGATTGCAAAAAAACCTATCTCTATGTCAATGCAATGGGCAAACTGACTGGCAGCGAACGTCTGGATTTCCAGCAGCTATACAACGATAAATCGATGGACGAAGCCGGGAAAATAATCCGGGTGAAAGAATTTTTAATTAATAACAACGTCATCGCGGACTGCAAGTCCGTTATGCAAAAACACCATGAACTTGCCATGGAAGCGTTGGCCATAACCGGATTAAACACAGAGCAGAAAGCTGTTCTACATGAATTTGCCGAATCAATGCTGGTCAGAGATTTCTGATTGTACTTTCCCTGCTTTTCATTTTAGCGTTTTGACTACCTTTGCACTCCAAAATTGATTTTATGGTACGTGTACGTTTTGCGCCCAGCCCCACAGGTCCGCTACACATTGGCGGTGTGAGAACAGCGCTGTATAATTATTTTTTTGCAAAAAAGAATGGCGGAAAACTCATTCTCCGCATCGAAGATACCGATCAGACGCGCTTTGTGGAAGGTGCTGAGAAATATATTATTGATAGTCTCACCTGGAGCGGAATCATTTTCGACGAAGGCCCGCATGTCGGCGGCCCCTTTGGCCCTTATAAACAGAGCGAGCGCAAAGCCATGTACCATCAGTATGCCATGCTGCTCATTGAAAGTGGCAATGCGTATTATGCCTTTGATACCGCCGAAGAGCTTGACAATCTCCGCAAGGAATGTGAAGCAAAAAAAGAAACTTTCCAGTACGACTGCAAGTCACGCAGCAAGATGCGAAACTCGCTCACCATGTCGGAAAGCGAAGTCAAAAATCTGCTTGACAGTGGCGCAGCATTTACGATCCGGCTCAAGGTACCTGAAAACAGTGTTATTGAATTTGACGATCTTATCCGCGGTCACGTCACGGTGAAAAGCGAAAACATTGACGACAAGGTGCTATTCAAAAGCGATGGCATGCCGACCTATCATCTGGCGAATATTGTTGACGACCATCTGATGGAAATCACTCATGTCATTCGCGGCGAGGAGTGGTTGCCTTCGGCCCCGCTGCACATTTTGCTATATCGCTTCCTGGGCTGGGAACGGCCACAGTTTGCACACTTGCCGCTGCTGCTGAAACCCGACGGCAACGGAAAACTGAGCAAGCGCGACGGCGATCGTTTGGGATTCCCGGTATTTCCAATGAACTGGACCGATCCGAAATCAGGAGAGAAAAGCTCCGGATACAAGGAAAGCGGCTATTTTCCCGAAGCGTTCATCAATATGCTGGCACTGCTTGGCTGGAACCCAGGCGACGAGCGCGAAATAATGGATATTGAAGAGATGAGTCATGCCTTTTCGCTTGACCATGTAAGCAAGAGCGGAGCTAAATTCGATCCGGTGAAAGCACGGTGGTTCAACCATCAGTATCTGATGAAAGCCAGTGTTGAAGACATTTCTGAAGATTTTGAATCATTGCTGAAACAACAAGGGCTTGTAATTCCGGATAAGCAGAAATTAAAAACCATAACCGGGCTTTTGCGTGACAGAGTGGATTTTGTAAAGGATTTGCCCGAGGCCGGTCGCTTTTTCTTTGACGAACCCAAATCGTACATCGAAGCGGATCTGAAAAAACACAGCACTCCGGATTCAGGCAGCTGGCTCAGCGGACTTGCAACGTTGTTTGAAGGTGCTGACTGGACCACAGAATCGATTGATGCAACTATTGCTTCATTCATCAAAGAAGGTTCTTTGCCTGCCGGCAAGATATACAACATCCTCCGCATAGCGATGGTTGGTGGCAGCTCGGGGCCACATCTGGCTGATATTCTGTTCATTCTTGGAAAAGATGAAGTCAATTCCCGTATCCGGAAAATGATCAGTTTCATTTCCTGATTTAATTATCTGAAAAAAGCCGAACTACATCCTGAGTCGAAATCATATTCATAAAATCACTAATTTTGCCAAAACTACCTGCCATGCCAATTTTGGGTACGCTAATCAAAAGCGCAATTGAGCTGAAGAACATTATGCCTGTCGAAAAGCGAAAACCTTCAGCCATTGCGCAACAGAAAAAAGTACTTAAAAAACTTGTCCGCAAGGCGCAACTGACTGCATTCGGCGAGCATTACGATTTTGCCGGAATGCTGAAGGAATCTGATTTGCTGGACTCTTTTCGAAAATCGGTTCCGATTCATGATTACAACAAAATGCACAACGACTGGTGGTATCGCACACTTACGGGCGAGGCCTACGTCAGCTGGCCGGGAAGAGTGAAATACTTTGCACTGAGTTCTGGTACCAGCGAAGCAACCAGCAAATACATTCCGGTCACACCCGAAATGCTGCGCGCAATAAAAAGGACCAGTATCCGCACCCTGGTTGATTCGGCAAGATATGACATTCCGACTGATTTCTTCAAACGTGGCATACTGATGCTGGGCGGCAGCACGCATCTGCAGTTTAACGGCACCTATTACGAAGGCGACTTATCAGGAATCACCACCGGAAATATTCCTTTCTGGTTTCAGCATTTCTATAAACCCGGAAAGCGCATCAGCCGCGAGCGCAACTGGGAAACAAAGATTGAGGAAATCGTTCGCAAAGCCCCTGAATGGGACATCGGTGCCATCGTTGGAGTTCCGGCCTGGTTTCAGATTCTGCTCACCAAAATCATTGAGCGCTACAATCTGAATAACATTCACGAAATGTGGCCCAACCTATCGGTGTTTACCCATGGAGGAGTCAGCTTTGCACCTTACGCAAAGAGTTTTGAAAAGCTTCTTGGCAAGCCATTGATTTACATTGAAACCTATCTTGCCTCTGAGGGATATATAGCGTATCAGGACGATCCGAAAAGCGATTCAATGGCGCTGGTACTCGATAATGGTCTGTTCTTCGAATTCGCACCATTCAATGATGGAAATTTTGACAACGAAGGAAATATCAATCCTGACGCAAAAACGTATACAATCGATCAGGTTGAGGAAGGTCGCGAATACGCATTACTCATAAGTTCTGTAGCCGGAGCGTGGCGCTATCTGATTGGTGATGTTGTGAAATTCACAAATCTGTCAAAAGCCCAGATTCAAATTGTCGGACGCACAAAACACTACCTGAGTGTCTGCGGCGAACATCTGTCGCAGGAAAACATGAACCGGGCCATCGAAATGCTGGAGCACAACTACAATATTTCGGTTCCTGAATTCACTGTTGCAGGGTTGCCTCACGAAAATATGTTCCAGCACAAATGGTGGATCGGAACCAATGACAAAATAGATCCGGAAGTTGTTGCCAATGCAATAGATAACAATCTGAAACAGCTGAACGATGATTACCGGGTCGAGCGCATAGCAGCAATCCGGAAAGTTGAAGCAGAGGTATTGCCCCTGGATGTTTTCTATGATTACATGAAATCAAAAGGTAAAGTGGGTGCTCAGGTCAAATTTCCGCGGGTGATGAAAAAGCACCTGCCCGACTGGCTCGAATTTCTTAAAACAGTAAAACAATAAGATGGCTGAAATGCTGGGCATATTTATCGAAGGTATTTTGCTTGGTCTGGTGCTGAGCATAACCCTCGGACCTGCATTTTTCACCATCATCCAGACTTCAATCGACCGCGGATTCAAATCGGCCTTCCTGATTGCCATCGGTGTTGCTGCAAGTGATTTGTTTATCATCACCATTTCTTATCTCGGCTTGTCGGCAGTGATTGAAACCGGCAAAAACCAGGTGTATGCTGGTATTGTGGGAGGGATCATTCTGGTAATGTACGGCGTTTATACTTTTTTCAAGAAGCCGGAAATCCTGAAACGGCGCGCATCACGAACACCTACACCAGCGCGTGAGGTTAAGCCAATTACATTTCTTGCAAAAGGCTTTTTTCTCAATATTGTCAATCCGTTCATCATTCTATTCTGGCTGACAATCATTGGATACATCTCTCAGATTGCCGAATACGGTAAACTAGAGGAAACGGCCATCGTCTTTCTTTCCGGAACCATTCTGACCGTTTTTTCAATGGATGTGCTGAAAAGTTTTGTAGGATACAAAATCAAAAAATATTTGCGGCCGCGAATTCAGCTTCTCATTAACCGCATCGTTGGTGTTTCTCTTGTCGTATTCG
>CAZJOL010000117.1:0-8516 GCA_964547605.1 uncultured Bacteroidaceae bacterium
AACGACATTTATTTCATGTCGGATCGTGACCGCACCATGAATCTGTTTTGCTACAATACAGAGAGCAAGACTACGACAAAGGTTACAACTTTCACTGAATACGATGTGAAATTCCCTTCACACAACAGCGCCGGTGATATCGTTTTTGAAAACGGCGGCTACATATACCTTTTCAATGCGGCAACCAAAAAATCAGAAAAAGTAAAAATTCTGATTTCGAATGACATGGCCTACAGCCGTGACTTTCTGGCCGATGCATCAAAAAATATTCAGGCAGTAAGTCCTGCACCCGGCGGAGAACGGCTTGCAGTGAGCGCCCGCGGTGAAATTTTCTCGGTCCCGGCCAAAAGCGGCGTCACACGCAATCTCACAAAAAAATCATCGTCACACGACCGCAATGCAGTCTGGTCGCCCGATGGGAAAACCATCGCCTTCATAAGCGATCGCAGCGGCGAATTCGAAATCTGGACCATTGCACAGGATGGAAGCTCCGAACCTGTGCAGATTACAAAGAAAGCCGACACCTATTATTTTTCAATCGAGTGGTCGCCCGACAGTAAAAAACTTTTGTTCAGTGACAAGAAACTTCGCCTGCGCTATGTGGATGTTGAGTCAAAAAAAATAACCGAAGTCGCATCAAACGGCGTTTGGGAATACACTGATTTTGCATGGAGTCCCGACAGCAAATGGATTGTCTTCACCGAGCCGCAAAAATCAGGCATGAACCAAATCATGCTCTATGAGCTGGCTACAGGAAAGAAAACCGCAGTGACTGACACCTGGTATGAATCATACAATGCACAGTTCAGCCGCGACGGAAAATATCTTGTCTTTATCAGCGACCGCGATTTCAATCCGATTTACAGTCAGACTGAATGGAATACGGCTTATACCAATATGGCCAGAGTGTATCTGGTTCCGCTGGATGAAAAAACACCCAATCCGCTGGCTCCGAAAAATGATGAAGTTGTTATTGAAGAAGTTAAGAAAGATGAGACGAAGCCCGCTGATGGAGCCGCTCTCAATATTGTTGTCACAACCGAAGGAATTCAGGACCGCATTGTTTCCCTGCCCATTGAAGCATCCAATTATTTTGGTGTTGAGATGACAGGTGACGATGTTTACTTTATGAAACACGGCACCGGCGATGATAAGACAACTTTGGTTCTTTACAGCATTGATGATGCAAAAGAAACAACCATCGGAGAATTCGACGGATTCCAGATTACGGGCAATGGCAAAAAAATGATGCTGCGGAAAGAGAAGAATTATTACATCGTTGATCTTCCGAAGGCAGAACTGAAGCCGGAAAAGAACATTCCTTTTGATCAGCTGAAAACCACCGTCAACCGTCAGGAAGAATGGGCGCAGATTTATTTTGAGGTATACCGCCAGATGCGCGATTTCTTTTATGTTGAAACCATGCACGGAGTCGACTGGGATGCCATGCGCGACAAATACGCAGTCCTGCTGCCTTACGTAAACAACCGTCATGATCTGAACTATATTATTGGTGAGCTTATCGGCGAACTGAATGTAGGACACGCATACATCAGCGGTGGTGACTGCCCCATGCCAAAGCGCGTCAATACAGGGCTTCTGGGAGCAGTGATCACAACCGATCCTTCCGGATTTTTCAAAGTGGCTTCCATCCTGAAAGGCGCCAACTGGAGCAAACAACTGCGCAGTCCGCTCACCGAGCATGGTGTCGATGTGAAAGAAGGTGAATATATCATTGCCATCGATGGTGTAAAAACAAACACCGTAAAAGACATGTATGCGCTGCTGGCTGGTAAAGCCGATGTGCAGGTTGAGATGCTTATCAACAGTAAACCATCCGCCGACGGTGCGCGGAAAGTGATTGTTGTACCGGTTGCATCTGAAGCCTCGCTGTACTATTACAACTGGGTACAGCATAATGTGGAGCTTGTTGACAAAGCAACCAACGGAGAGGTTGGCTACATCCATGTTCCCGACATGAGTGTTGAAGGGCTGAATGAGTTTGTGAAATATTTTTATCCGCAGCTGAACAAGAAAGCGCTGATTATTGATGATCGCGGCAATGGCGGCGGAAACGTTTCTCCAATGATCATGGAGCGTCTGATGCGGATTCCGACACGTGCCAACATGGCCCGCAACGTCACTGTTCCCGGACAGACACCCACTAAGCTGATGATCGGGCCAAAAGTACTTTTGCTCAATCAGTATTCAGCATCAGACGGAGACTTGTTTCCCTATGCATTTAAAAAACATCAGCTTGGTAAAACCATTGGTATGCGCAGCTGGGGCGGAGTTGTTGGAATCCGTGGCTCACTGCCGTTTGTCGACGGTACATCGTTGAATAAACCAGAGTTTGCAAGTTATTCCATCGAAGAAAGCAAATGGATTATTGAAGGATACGGTGTTGAACCGGATATCATCATTGACAATGATCCTTATCTTGAATTCACCGGCACAGATGCACAATTGATGAAAGCCATTGAAGTCATTATGGAGGAACTTAAGAACTACCATCCCATTCCTGAAATACCTGAAGGATCAGATAAATCAAAATAAGCTGGCGGCTTTTTCGTTATTGTTGCAACAAAAAAAATAGAAAGCAATGCTCAAGAAATTCCGTGAAAACAAGTTCCATAAAGCACTGAGCCGTCGTAAGGCAGATGTGAAAAGGATTGTTTCGAACAAAAGTTTCGAAGATTCCGGAACTTTTCTGCTGCTGTTCGATTGCACAAGCGAAGAAAAATACAACGAGTTCACCCGCATTCAATCATCGCTTCAGTTGCAGAAAAAAAAGGTTCATGCCATCGGATTTCATGGACTGCCGACATTGCCGCCATGGTGTATCAAATCTCTGCATGTTGCTTTCATTGGCAAGAACGACATGAGCTCATCGGGCATTCCATCCGATGCGCTGGTTGACGAGTTTTTGAGTATTCCTTTTGATGTATTGATTGACCTCACTTATTGCATGCATCCTGTTTTTCATTGGATTGTTGCACTCTCTGAAGCGCAGCTTAAAATTGGTGCAGGCGAAAAAAGAATCCAGCAGACATTTGATATTGCGATTGAAGTCCTGCCGGGGCACACGCAGGAAGAGATGTTTTCGCTGGCAACACTTTTCCAGAACATGTTTCAAAAAAAACAAATATGAAATTTTCAGTACAAGGTTGCGGAGTAGCGCTGGTCACTCCATTTGACGAACAAGGCGCAATAGATTTCAATAGCATGATTAAACTCGTTGACCATGTGGTTGACGGCGGTGTGGATTACATTGTGCTTTTCGGCACTACGGGCGAATCCCCGACTGTATCGCTGCAGGAAAAGCAGGAAGCGCTTCAGTTGGTTTCCAAACATTTGAATGGCAAAGTGCCCGTTGTGATTGGCTTCGGCAACAACAACACCACAAAGCTGGTTGAAGAAATGAACCTCTTCGATTTTACGGGAGCTTCAGCAATACTTTCTGTTTTGCCATATTACAACAAGCCAAATCAGGACGGCATATATATGCATTATAAAATGATTGCGGATTATGCACCACTGCCTGTGGTTTTGTATAATGTTCCCGGCCGTACCGTTGTGAATATGGAACCGGCAACCACCATCCGCATTGCCACTGATTGTCCGAATGTGACTGCCATCAAGGAAGCCACCGATAATATGGATCAGGTGATGGATCTGTTGTACGAAAAACCATCGACCCTCGAAGTGGTGGCCGGCGATGATGCTCTGGCGTTACCCATTATTTCACTGGGCGCCTGCGGAGTGATTTCAGTCATAGCAAATGCGTATCCGAAAGAGTTTTCGGACATGGTTCATGCAACCATGAAAGGCAATATGGATGAAGCCCGCAGATATCATAACCTGCTGCTGCCCATCATGCACACACTGCTGAAAATGGGCAATCCGAGCGGCATTAAAGCTGTTCTTCATGTTAAAGGTTTGATCCAGCATGTATTCAGACTTCCCGTTCATCCGGTAAATGAAGACAAATTTGCAGAGATTTCCAGAGTTGTTGAGCAGACAGAAAAAAACTGCAGGCAGGCAACTTTGTAACTGTTTCAATGTCTTAGGAAAAACATTACTCCCATGAAATTGGTATTTTCAATTTTACTGCTATCGCTGTCTGTTTCCATTTTTGCTCAGACGCAGATACAGCAGGCAACCCAGATTTTGCAGGACAGAGGTGAAATCGTCGTAAAATTCAATGTGGCAACAAAAGATCAGATTAATACCGATCTGACGAAAATCATGTCCATTGACAACGTGAAACCATCGACAGAAGGCGGTTTTGATGTGATTGCCTATGCCAATGCCCAGGAGTTTCAGACTTTTCTGACCAGAAACATTCCATTCGAGATCATTCCTAAATCGTTGCCCAAGGCTCTGACCATGGCAACCACCGTGGCTCAGATGGCATCGTGGGACCGCTACCCGACTTACAGCGTTTATGAACAGATGATGGCCAATTTCGCAAGTACATATCCATCGCTCTGTAATATAGATACCATCATGACTTCGACACCATCGGGGAATTACAAAATTCTGGTGGCCCGTATTTCGGATAATGTGAATACCGCTGAAAACGAGCCCCAGTTCCTGTATTCCTCATCCATGCATGGTGATGAAACCACCGGATTTTATCTGATGCTGAGAATGATCAATTATCTGCTGACCAATTATGGCTCAATCACACAGGTTACGAATCTGGTGAACGGGGCCGAAATCTGGATATGCCCACTGGCCAACCCCGAAGGGACTTATTATAATTCTTCTCCGGCCGGCTCCGATATTGCAAATTCAATCAGGGGAAACCTATCAGGTATTGACCTGAACCGCAATTACAAAGATCCTGTTGGTGGAGATCATCCCGACGGAAATGCATGGCAGCCCGAAACACAGGCCTTCATGAGCTTCGCTGCAAATCATCATTTTAACATGGCGGCCAATTTTCATGGTGGCGCCGAGCTGGTAAATTATCCCTGGGATACCTGGACCACGAGCGGTAACCCGAATGCCGATGCAGCCTGGTGGGAAAGAGTCTGCACCGACTATGTTACAACAGCCCGCGCTGTCACAGCCGGATACATGACCGATACATTCGGCGATGGAGTTACCGAAGGCGGCGACTGGTATGTGGTTGAAGGCGGCCGGCAAGATTATATGGGCTATTTCCATCATTGCCGCGAAGTCACCATCGAACTCGATGGCACCAAAACCACTGCAACCGAAAACCTGAATGGCATGTGGAGCACAAACTATCAGTCACTGCTCGATTATATGGAAGAAAGCTTGTACGGAATCCGTGGAATCATCACCGATTCATGCTCAGGTCTTCCCATCCGCGCAAAAGTATTTGCCAACAGCTACGATCAGGCAAACGACAGTTCGCATGTATATTCCGCACTGCCGGTCGGCAATTATCACAAATATGTAAACACCGGAACATACAGCATCACCTACTCTGCACCGGGATATGCATCGAAAACAATCACAGGCATTTCTGTGACAAACGGAGTTGCAACCACACGCAACGTAGTGCTGGTGCCGCTTGCCCCGGTTGCCAATTTTTCTGCCGATGTCACATCTACATGCACAGGCGTTGTTCAGTTTTCCAATACAGGAACTTATCCGGCAGGTTGTACATTCCTGTGGAACTTTGGCGACGGACAAACCTCGGCACTTGAAAACCCGCAGCACGCCTATACTTCCAATGGGACCTTTACTGTTCAGCTGACAATAACGGCATGTGCCGGCAACGACAGCGAAACAAAAACATCCTATATCACCGTCAATATGCCGGTTGCGCCTGTAGTTACCGGTGCTTCACGTTGTGGAACCGGATCCGTTACATTGACAGCTTCGGGAACAAATACGCTGAACTGGTATTCTGCTGCTATCGGTGGAACGTTGCTGGGAACCGGGACATCGTACACAACACCTTCCATTTCGACCACCACCGATTATTATGTCGAGAACAATATTCCTGCATCGGCCACTAACGTAGGACCTGCTGTGGGCGGCGCTTCGCGAAATATTGAAGCCATTCTTTTTTTCGATGTTTATGAGCCGATGACCTTGATTTCGGTACAGGCAATGGCCGGAACAGGAGGAAATAAAACTATTACACTTCTCGATAATGCCGGCGCAACGGTGTACACTTCAAATGTGAACGTAAATAATACAATAACAACTGTTACGCTCAACTGGCTGATTCAACCCGGGACGGGATATCAGTTGCTTACACCGGCCAATTCGACCTTATACCGCATCAACTCCGGGGTATCATATCCTTACACCGCTGCCGGTTTATGCAGCATCACCGGTTGCGATATCGGATCTGACTATTTCTATTCATGGTTCAACTGGAATGTTCAGGGTCAGGGATGCAGCAGCGCGCGCACTTTGGTGACAGCAACCATCAATCCGCAGGCAGTCGCTTCGTTTTCGGGAGCAGTGAACGGAAACTCCGTTGACTTTACAAACAACTCGACCAATGCTGTTGCATACTCGTGGAATTTCGGCGATGGTCAGACATCGACGGAAATCAGCCCGTCGCATACATACAGCGCACCCGGCACATATACGATAACGCTCATTGCCATTGGCTCTGGCGGATGTCCGAATGATACAGCTACACAACAGGTTGTTGTCAGCAATGCACCCAATGCCGACTTTTCAGCATCTCAGTTCTGCGTTGGCGGTACAACATTGTTCTCCGATATTTCGTCTGTTGCAACAGGATCAATTGTAAGCTGGCTCTGGAATTTCGGTGATGGCAGCCCGACTTCAAATATTCAGAATCCGACACACACCTATGCCGATTCCGGCTGGTACAATGTAACACTGATTGTTGTTTCAGACCTCGGTTTTGCAGATACGGCCACACAGCAGATTTTCATTGAACCGAAGCCAACAGCAGCATTTGCAGTAACGGTTGGCGTGGCAGGACAAATGACCTACTTCACCGATCAGTCTGACGGCAATGGTGGCACGCTGACCACCTGGCTCTGGAATTTCGGCGACGGCTCCTCATCGGTTCAGCAGAATCCCGATCACGTTTATGCAACAGATGGAACCTACTGGGTAACACTGATTGTTTTCAACAGTTGCGGAAGTGATACGGTTATGCAGCAGGTTGTCATTGTTGTGGATGGAATTGCCGAGACGGATAATATGATGCGACTGTATCCGAATCCGGCTCAGAATGACTGCACGACACTTGAATTCACTGCACAGACAAATGAAACGATGCAAATCCGCATTTATGGCGCAGACGGAAAACTGCATGACTCCAGAACCATTGAAGCAGTGGCTGGTGAAAACAAATGTCTGTTGAATCTGCAGCAATATGCGGGCGGAGTGTACTGGGTTGAATTATCGTCTGAAACTGCGGTTTACCGCATTCAGCTTCTGAAATAAATACTCGTTATGCGATACGGCGTTCATCTGTGCTACGATGGTTCTGGGTTTGCGGGTTGGCAGCGGCAGATAAACGCCATGAGTGTGCAGCAGGAGCTTGAAGATAAACTCTCGCTGCTGCTGAAAAGCGAAACAGCTGTAACCGGCTGTGGGCGCACCGATACAGGAGTCCATGCTTTCAACTTCTTTGCACATTTCGATGCAGAGCTCATTGCAGACACCGATGAATTTGTATATCACTGGAACGCCATGGTCAATCCGGGCATCCACATATTCAAAATGTTCACAGTTTCAGATGACTGGAATGCACGCTTTGCGGCCACCAGAAGGACATACCGATACTTCATACTCCGGCAGAGAAATCCTTTTCTGTCGCGATATGCAGGTTTTGTTCCATATGCAATCGATATTGACAAAATGCGCAAAGCCGCATCAGCATTGGCTGGCACGCACGACTTTACTTCGTTTGCAAAACTGCATGGAGGTCAGAACAACGGAATCTGTCATGTGTATCATGCAGAAATATTTGAACGCGACGGACTGATTATTTTCGAAATCAGTGCCGACCGTTTTATCCGCAACATGGTGCGCGCCATTACGGGCACGCTGCTCGAAATCGGCCGTGGGCGCATATCAGCCGAAAGCATCAGCGAAATAATGCAGGCCTGCGACCGCAGTCAGGCAGGCGCTTCGGTGCCTGCGCATGGATTGTTTCTGTCGGAAGTGCATTATGGGAACGATCCGGATGTTCCGGAAAACAGAAAAGCGTTTTTCTGAGGTTGGGCGCGAGGGCGCGAACCCGCCATCATCAATCACTGTCGTGATTTGGTGGGCGGACAAAATAATATCGCCTTTTTGTCCCTATCCCCAAAATTCAGACAGTTTTCCAGTAGCCTTTTTGAAAGAAAAGGATGAATGATTTTAAACTGTCTGCTTTTTTTGATCAGGTCAAAAGAACAAATATCAAATTGCATTTGTTGTCTTTTTCAAACACTAAAATCCATTTTTGGCTTTATGATGGAATTTGCCAACATTTATATACCATCAAAAAACATAATGGAAATCGGTTCTGTATGAAAGTGAGCTTAGGTTGTATT
>CAZJOL010000118.1:0-8466 GCA_964547605.1 uncultured Bacteroidaceae bacterium
ATTTTCCCATTTTCAGCCTTATCAGCAGTGTTTCGTTAAAGGTGCGAAACTTGAGAAAATTATCAATAAACTCTTTTAACCTATCAGCACCATTTATACAAATGAAAGGAAAGAAAAACCACTTAAGTTGTATTGTCTGTTCATAACAACGAAAAAGACTTTTTACTATCTTTGCCAGTTCATGAAAAAAGATCAGAAAATAATTATAAAAGGCGCACGGGTAAACAATCTGCAGAATGTTTCCGTCGAGATTCCGGCCGGCAAACTTACCTGCATCACAGGTCTTTCAGGCTCGGGAAAAAGTTCGCTGGCATTCGACACGTTGTTTGCCGAAGGTCAGCGCAGATATGTTGAAAGTCTGAGTGCCTACGCACGCCAGTTCCTTGGCCGCATGCTTAAACCTGATGTCGATTTCATTGAAGGCATTGCTCCAGCCATCGCTATTGAACAAAAATCATCCACCCGAAATCCGCGCTCAACCGTTGGAACAGTCACCGAAATATACGACTACCTCAAACTCCTGTATGCACGCATCGGCGTCACTTATTCTCCGGTCAGCGGGAAAGAAGTGAAACGTCAACAGACAAAAGATGTGGTGGCTTATCTTCAGAAACTTCCGTCCGACACTCGCGTTTACCTCCTCACACCTTATTCGGTCAGGGAAGGGCTTACGCTTGGTGATGCCCTTGCACTCAGCATGCAGCAAGGTTATTCACGCATCCTGGTCAACGGAGAAACGGTCAACATTGAATCGTTTGTTGATGATCTGAAAAAGAAAAAATCAGCAAAAAAAACCGACAAGCTGTATTTGATGATTGACCGTGCCGTGACAACGGAAGATCCCGAAGAAATTGCGCAACGTCTTTCTCTCAGCATTGAAGCGGCTTTTACCGAAGGCAGCGGAATATGCATCATTTACACTGATAACAACAAACATTACGAGACTTTCTCGAATCGTTTCGAAGAAGATGGAATTTCTTTCGAGGAGCCATCCGTTAATCTGTTTTCATTCAACAATCCTTATGGTGCCTGCCCTACCTGCGAGGGCTTCGGAACCATCATCGGCATTGATCCGGATCTGGTGATTCCCGACAAAACGCTTTCCGTGTACGATGGTGCAGTCGCTCCGTGGAAAGGTGAAAAAATGGGTGAATGGCTGAAGGATTTTCTTGAAGTGGCATGGGAATTCGATTTCCCTGTGCACAAACCATTTTTCGAACTGAGCGATGCGCAAAAAAAGCTTTTGTGGACTGGCAATAAACAATTTCACGGTCTGAATGCATTTTTCAAAATGCTTGAACAGAACCTCTATAAAATCCAGTACCGCGTCATGCTGTCGCGATACAAAGGCCGCACTGTATGTCCCGATTGCCGCGGAACGCGCCTGCGCAGCGATGCTTCGCATGTGAAAATAAATGGTCAGTCCATTTCAGATCTCGTGCTGATGCCGGTGAGAAACCTGGCTGAATTTTTCAACAACCTGACATTATCCGAATACGAGGAAAAAGTTTCACATCACATTCTGCGCGAAATCAATTTCCGTCTGAAATTTCTCAGCAATACCGGACTTGAATATCTCACACTGAACCGGCTTTCAAACACATTGTCGGGCGGCGAGACCCAACGCATCAATCTGGCCCGGGCACTCGGCAGCAACCTGGCCGGCTCCATGTACATTCTCGATGAACCAAGCATCGGATTGCATCCGGTTGACACCGAAAAACTCATTAGTGTACTCAAAAGTCTGCGCGATCTTGGCAACTCCGTTATTGTTGTCGAACACGACGAAGACATCATCCGTGAATCGGATTACATCATCGATCTCGGACCTGGTGCCGGCCGCAACGGAGGCCATGTAGTGTTTCAGGGAACCATGAAAGAGCTGATGAAAAACAAAGACAGTTACACTGCAAAATATTTCAGAGGCGAAGACCAGCTGCCGGCCAGAGAGAAATCGGTGAAACCGAAATTTTTTGTTGAACTGAAAAATGTTGATCAAAATAATCTGAAAAACATCAGCGTTAAATTTCCGGTCAATGCTATCACTGCAGTGACCGGCGTGAGCGGCAGCGGAAAATCATCTCTGGTGCGTCAGGTGTTGTATCCGGCATTGCAAAGGCATTTTGGAAATTTCTCCGAACAAGGTGGCAGCTTCGGCTCGATTGAAGGCGACATTCATTTGCTCACCGGAGTCGAGATGGTGGATCAGAATCCCATAGGCCGCTCCACGCGATCGAATCCGGCTACCTATCTGAAAGCATTTGATGAAATTCGTGATCTGTACGCATCGCTGCCTTTATCAAAACAAAGAAATTACAAACCCGGATTTTTCTCATTCAATGTTGAAGGCGGACGTTGCGAAATGTGTCAGGGCGAAGGAACCATCACTGTCGAAATGCAGTTTATGGCTGATGTACATCTTGTCTGTGAAGAATGCGGCGGCAAGCGCTACAAATCCAATGTGCTCGATGTGCAGTTTATGGACAAAAGCATTTCGGATATTCTTGATATGACTGTTGATGAGGCGCTGACTTTGTTCGGCGATCAGATTAACGGAAAACACGGAGCAAACTGTAAACGCATCTGTGATAAAATTCAGCCACTGGCCGATGTAGGTCTTGGCTACCTGCAACTGGGCCAATCAAGCAGTTCACTTTCGGGTGGCGAAGCGCAGCGCATCAAACTGGCTTCATTCCTGTCGAAAGCGTTGCCCAATGAATCCATCCTCTTCATTTTTGATGAACCAACCACTGGATTGCATTATCACGATATTCAGTATTTTTATCAGTCAATCACCAGACTCATCAATGCAGGCCACTCCGTTGTGCTTGTTGAACATAATATGGAACTGGTGAAATGCGCCGATTACATCATCGATCTCGGACCGCAGGGCGGCGATCTTGGTGGCGAAGTCCTCTATCAGGGCCCGATTGGCGGAATCAGAAAAATCAAAAACTCTGCAACAGCATCTGTCATTTCAAAAAAATTACCGGAATGGGAAAAATGAATTCTATCGGAAAGGCCTATAAATTCAAGGCGCTGAAGGTATACGCAAGTACTGAATGGGTACTCGACGGAAAAAAATACAGAAAGGTTTTCGAGAACATGGAAACCACGTATCTGTATGCTGAACTCAGTTTTTACAATAAACTTTTTGACGAAGAAGACTGGACGGCTGAAATAAATCTGAAATGTTTTTTCAAAGTTGCCAAGGGGAATAACAAGGAATTGTGCAACATTCAGGAAAAAGTGGATGTAAGCAAGGAAAAAAATGAAATCTATTTCCGTCAGGGCTGGGGCGCTGAAACAACAGGTACATTCTGGAAACGCGGCGATTATTTCTGGGAAGCATGGATTGATGGTGAAATGGTAGGCACCGCCGATTTTCACGTCGAAGGCGAAGGACTTGTTACTTCGGAAAACAATCCATATTTCAACCTGCAATCCATGCGGGTTTTCGAAGGCGGATGGAATTATATTGAGGAAAATGATCGGGTATATCTGAAGCAATTTTCCAAAGCCAGCACCCGCTATGTGTGGGTGGAAGTCAATATCGAAAACATTGCGGAGAAGCCCTGGTACTGCGAAATTTTTCTTTTCTTCTACGATAAGGCGCGCCAGCTTAAAGGCACAACCAGCATGCTCAATTACGTGAATTCAAGCACCAGCGCAAAGCTGGGTTTCGCAACCGGCTGGGGCAATAATACAGGAGGCGACACCTACAAACAGGACCTGTACTACGTTGAGGTTGTGTTTATGGAAAACCTGCTGGGCACCATTCCGCTCCATTTCGAAGAAGCAGCCGAAGAGGGCGATGTAGAGGTTTTTGCACCCGGACTGATTCAGAACAACACGCTTTCAAACACCTCCGCCAAAAAAGAAAACATCAATGAAGTGCTTGCCGAACTCGATCAGCTCATCGGTCTCACATCGGTAAAAAAACAAATACGCGAGCACATCAGTTACATCGATTTCATCAGTCTCCGCAAGGAAAAAGGATTTCAGGATTCTGAAAAAATAAGTCTGCACAGCATTTTCACAGGCAATCCCGGCACCGGAAAAACAACCGTTGTCAATCTGCTCGGACGCATATACAAAGCCATGGGACTGCTGTCGAAAGGACATGTGGTTGAAGTCGGCCGCGCCGAACTGGTGGCCGAATACATCGGTCAGACTGCGCCAAAAGTGAAGAAAAAAATCAGCGAAGCGCATGGCGGAATTCTGTTTATTGATGAGGCCTATGCGCTGTACCGCAAAGACGATGAAAAAGATTTCGGACGCGAAGTGATTGAAATTCTCATCAAGGAAATGTCGGACGGAAAAGGCGATATCGCCATCATGTTTGCGGGTTATCCAACCGAAATGCATGATTTTCTTTTCTCCAATCCCGGTCTGAAAAGCCGCATCAATTATTCGTTCCACTTTGATGATTATCTGCCCGAAGAGCTGATGAAAATTGTTCGTCACTATGCAGTGAAAAAGAAACTCATTCTGTCGGCCGATGCTGATAAGGAAATGAACGAGATCATCATTGACGAATACCGCAGACGTGATCGCACCTTTGGCAACGCACGCATGGCGCTGTCGCTGGTGGATGAATCAAAGATGAATATGGCCCGCCGGCTCATGCTGAAACCCAATGTACGCGACCTGAGCGAAGAAGAGCTTTCAACCATTGAAATTCTTGATGTGAAAGAAGTTCATGCAAAGGAAGAAAAGAAAAAATTGAAGCTGGCTGTTGATGAGGGTTTGCTGAATATTGCACTCGACGATCTGAATCGTCTTGTCGGTCTCAACACCATCAAAACCGAAATGAACGAGCTGGTGAAACTGGTTCGTTATTACAATGATCTCGGCAAGGATGTACTGAATAAATTTTCGCTGCACACTGTTTTCACCGGAAATCCCGGAACGGGTAAAACAACGGTAGCCCGCATCATAGGCCAGTTGTACAAGGCACTCGGATTGCTCGAACGCGGCAATGTGATTGAAGTGGATCGCTCCGAAATGGTGGCAGGCTATGTAGGTCAGACTGCAATCAAAACGCAGGCAGTGGTTGAAAGCGCCATGGGCGGCGTGCTGTTCATCGATGAGGCATATGCGCTGACAGACAATGGTGGCAACGATTTCGGCAAGGAAGCCATTGAAGTTATTCTGAAAGAAATGGAAGATCACCGCGGCGAATTTGCTTTGATTGTTGCCGGTTATCCCGGACCGATGAGCAAATTTTTATTGTCGAATCCCGGCCTCAAATCAAGGTTTGACCGGTTGCTGAATTTCCCGGATTATACTGAAAATGAGTTGCTGGATATTGCCGGAGGCATGTTTGAAACCGAAGGATTGCTGATGGATTCGGATGCTGAAAAATATTTTCTGACGCTGATTTCCGACATGCTGAAAAAACGCGATGAATATTTCGGCAATGCGCGTGAAATCAGAAAAATTACGCAAACCGTCATCAGGCGCCAGAATCTGCGGCTTGCCTCGATGGAAAGTAAGTTGCGCACTCCGCAAATGATTGCAACCATCATCAGGGAAGATTTCAACGACATTGAATTGCCCACCAGCACGCAAAGCGGCGGCCCGATTGGGTTTAAGAGGAGTGAAAACTAAATATCGGTTATAGAGGCTGTCTCAAAGCAACCCTTCTTCAAAAACAATATTCCATCGTCCGCCGGCTGGCGGATATGGAATCGTTGTTTTTGTTACGACGATTCCATATCCCGGCCGGAACAACTTCAACGATAACAAAACCGGCCGGAACGATGGAATATCGTAACGATTTTCAACTTTGAGAAATCCTCTGGGCTACAAACTTTTTTTCCTGGTCTGTTCATTTTTTCTAATTTAGCATTCTCGAACTTTCATAAAACAACCAAACCAAAAAACAAAATGGCTATAGTAATAAACGGTCAGGGTCTGACCATTGAGAAACTGGTTCAGGTAGCGCGCTACGGCGAAAAAGTGGAACTTCATCCCGATGCTGTAAAACGCATCAATGCCTGCCGCGCCATGGTGGAAAAGAAAATCGAAGCCGGCGAAATCATGTACGGCATCAACACCGGCATCGGCGAATTTTCGGAAATGGTGCTCAACGAAGAACAGATCAAGGAATTCCAGAAATTTCTTGTTTACAACCACGCTGCCGGAATCGGCGATCCGATGCCCGTTGAATGGGTGCGCGGAGCCATGGTTGGACGCATCAACGTGCATGCACACGGAAATTCGGGCTGCCGCCTCGAAATCACCCAAACGCTGGTCGACATGCTCAACAAAGGCGTAACGCCAATGGTTTGCAAAAAAGGCTCTGTGGGCGCATGCGGCGATCTTGCACCTATGTCGCAGATTGCTTTGCTCATGATGGGCGAAGGTCATGCCTATTACGAAGGCGAACTCCTCGAAGGCAAGGAAGCGCTGAAACGCGCCGGCATTGCCGTTCCCGGACTGATGGCCCGCGACGGTCTGGCCACCATCAATGGCTCGAACGTACTCACCGCCATGAGTGCCATATTCCTCTATGATGCCAATCGTTTTCTGAAGCAGGCCGAAATTGCAACGACTATGTCGCTCGAAGCGCTGAAAGCCAACTTCGGGCCTTATAATACTAAAATTCACGAAGTACGTGGCTTTGCAGGTGCAGTCCGTTCTGCTGCTGCCATCCGCAAAGTGGCTGCCAATGGCGATCTGATGGAAAAACGCATGAAGGTAAAAGTACAGGACGCTTATTCCATGCGCTCAACCCCGCAGGTGATCGGTGCTGCACACGATGCTTTAAAATACGCCAAATCGCAGGTGGAAATTGAGCTTAACGGTGTAGGCGACAATCCGATTTTCTTTCCTGAAGAAAATCTGCAACTATCAGGGGCCAACTTCCAGGGCTCACCGGTAGCTGTTCCCATGGACATGGCCGGATACTGCATCACCATGGTGTGTGTGCTTTCTGAGCGCAGAATGAACCGCCTGAATAATCCGGCCCTGAGTATCGGACTACCGCCGTTCCTCAGTGAAAATCCGGGACTTTTCTCCGGTCTGATGCTGAGTCAATATACAGCAGACATGCAGATCGTAGAGCAGCGGATTCTTTCTGTTCCCGCTTCAATTCAAAGCATTCCGGCTGCAGCCGATCAGGAAGATTTTGTGTCGATGGGCATGAATACGGCATTGAAAAATTTCCAGATCATGGAAAACGCCTGCGGTGTTCTTGGCATTGAATTCATGGCTGCCGCACAGGCACTCAACCTCCGCAACAAGCTCGAGACTCCGTATAAATGGGGAACCGGCACCGAAGTCGCACACAATGTTATCCGCAAGCATGTCGATTATCTCGAAATCGACCGTCCGCTCTACCCCGATCACAACAAGATGAGAGAGTTGGTACGCACCGGTGAGATTCTCGACGAAGTTGAAAAAGCAATCGGAACACTTGAATAAAACATATTACCGGATGCAGTCTGCAAAACAAGGCTGCATCCGGGTTTTCAAAAAACCAAAAATCAATGGACGCACAAAAAGTTGACATGTACCTGATGACGAATGCGAAATTTTTCGAACCGCATCAGCTTGGATTTATCAGAGAAAAAATGCTTGCCATGGACGATTCGAAATGGTTGAGTCTGCATGCAGTTCAGTTTCATGATCCCACTATGATTCTTGTTGTTTCGCTTTTCGCAGGATCACTTGGCGTTGACAGATTCATTCTCGGCGACACAGGATTGGGTGTGGCCAAACTGCTCACCTGCGGCGGACTTGGCATCTGGACCATCATTGACTGGTTCACCATTATGGGATTGACCCGCCAGAAGAACATGGAGAAATTTCAGATGTATCTTGGCTATTGAAATTGTTTTTGAGAAAAAACAATGACGATTGGAACGGCAATAGCTGAAAAGAAAAAAAGGAAATTTTATTTTTTCGTAACAGCCGCATGTGTTCTGGGTTTTGGTTGGCTGCTATTTTTGCATTATGCAAAAAACTGGTTCGGGATTACTGATGTGAAAATCTGTTTTATCAGAAATGCTACTGGTATTCCCTGCCCTTCGTGCGGCTCGTCAAGGGCGGTTGAGGCATTGATTCACGGCGATGTTATTGCGTCCGTTCTGTTCAATCCCTTCGGGATAATCATTGCTGCCATCATGGTTGTTCTGCCGCTCTGGCTCTTGTATGATGCGATTTCAAAACAATCAGGTCTGTATGCTTTTTTTGAAAAAACCAATCGCTTTCTTGGACGCAGGACAGTAATCATTGCGCTTGTCATTATTGTCGTTTTAAACTGGGGCTGGAATATATTTAAGTATTGCTGATAATACCTCAAAAGGTTTGGAACCCTTCGGGGGATTTTAAGGTTGGGCATAGTCTTTAAAGAAATATTTACCGAGGCTGTCTCAAAACTGCGTGTTGTTACGACATTCCACCGTTCCGGCCAAAATGAACCCTCGAAGAGTTCGGAACTCTTCGAGGGTTTTCTAA
>CAZJOL010000119.1:0-712 GCA_964547605.1 uncultured Bacteroidaceae bacterium
CAATATACATATCAGACGCATGGTGAAAAGTTATATATATATTATGATCGCGAAGAGAGAAAGTTTTTCTTTGATAATATTGAAGGCAATGTTGGGGATGGATATAAAAAAACAGAAATCATTGCTTTTGACTTGGCATTCATAAACTATTTTAACGATTTAGGGCTTGAGTTTCCGAAATTTGTTCTTCATGACAAGATGGAGATAGTACATCAAAATCAAATTCAATCCACTTTTGATATTGCGGATTCAGTCAATGGCCAATTTATTGTTTCTGTATTGAGGGAACGAATATCGTTTTTAGGCAATGAATATATAGAAAGTAAAAAGATTTTAGAACTCTCTCAAAACGACAAGTTTTTTAAAATATAGCCATCCGTTCTTTTGCGTAGATAGTACACCTGTAAGTCTCCCCAAAAGTATATACTGCTGGCATTGAATAAAAAACTGCAACCACTACCAAACTAAAAACGGCACCCAAAATATTCTTTGGAGGCCGCTCCAAATTTGTGTTGCTTTGCGTCCGCTGCGGCGGATGCGCGTCTCTGACGCGTGACCGGACAATTCAAAGGAGCTTCGCGTCTTCTTTGTCCCTGGGGCTTCGCCCAAGGCTATTATTATTTAACTCCTCCGGAGTATCCAATTGAGCTTCGCAGCTTTTTTTAAGGCCGTTGGCTCTATAGGCATTGAGCGCTGTGTCCGCCGCGGCGGA
>CAZJOL010000119.1:722-2894 GCA_964547605.1 uncultured Bacteroidaceae bacterium
CATGCTTATATGAGCCTTTACAAACTTTCAACTTTACAAGCTTTCAACTTCTTTTGGTGCGTAGCACATCGTAAATAAAAATTGGACCCGACACAAACGTCCTTCTCCACAGCCGACGCGGCTCCATGAGCAATCGCCCAAACCAAACGTCACCTTTACAAACTTGATGACTTTATAAACTTTCAACTCTTCTTGCCATTTGGGGGGACGCCTGGTTGTGCCGGCATAAAAATCAAACACGGCACCGATGCTGCAAATGACGTTTATTTCAGATTCAATCGCAGAGATTTTTCAATTTGGGTTGCGTATTCAGGCTTTACATCGGCTTTGCGCGCATAATCACGCCATTGCGAAACGGTTTCGGTAATCTGTTGAATAATTTCATTCGCACGTACTACATCCGCTTTTTCAGCTACTGCCAATAAATCCTTTAATGTGAAATGATCACGCTTCCCATTCAGCGACAACTGATGCCGGTTAGTCCATTGTCCCGATGGTGAATAAGCATAGCATAAATCATAGGCGGGTGCCAACGACCACTGTCCGGATGTGTCCATGATAAACGAATGATTTTTTGTATGATCGTCGTGATTTCGGGCAGCGACATTAAAAACCATACGCCGGAACATTTGTTCCATAGCGGTGTGCGGAAGATACAAACGCCGCATGGTTTGGAAAATCTGCTCATACGAAAAGCGCTCATCTCTGTCGAAATGTGCAATGGCACACAATGTTTGTGTATGCAACTTTTCGCCGGCGTCGGTTCGGTCAAAACGTTTTGTCATAAAATGAGCATAGTCGCCTTCATACATTAAGCGACTTTCGGTCATATCAATACCGCAGGCCGTCGCCATTTTATAGTAAGCGTATTCAATTCTCCCGATGCCTAAAGGATTGTCCTTGATTTTTCCGCCTTCGAGACCGTCGAACTTCAACAGCCAATATGAAAAGCCGCGCGGGGCTTTCACCTGCCCTGAGCGCACTTCATGTGTTTTATCATTCAGCGCTATGATCGCTTTTGGCTTGGCTCCTCCGGCCGATGTTCCCACGCGCAAAATATCGATGATGGATTTGTTTGTCTTCTTCAGATGCGATGAAAATTGCTCGCGTTGATTCAATACCTTTTGCGCCAGCGCTGTCAGTTCATCCATTTCAATAATGGCAGACTCGTTCAGGCCGGCAATGCTTTCGGCTGGTTCATATTCAAGAGCGCCCATACCGCGCTTTCCCATATATTTCAGGCGATCAAGCGGTGTGATGACTACGTCCATGTTTTTCGATGCAAACCATTCATCAATCACACTGTTTCCATAATCGTCGGGCAACGAATCAGCCACCAGACCGGGCAATCCTTTAAATGTTTTGCCGCGGTGAGCTGGAAACGAAAAAATACGATCGCCGCGTTTTATATCGGCGATGGGCATCAACAAGGGTGCGATGTCGAAACCGGTGTTGCCAAAGGATTCGAAGAATTCAAGAATTGCATATTCCCTGGCCTCGTCCCAAACAATGGCGGCGACATCTTTTCCCCATAAAGTAATTTTAAGTGCCGTTTCCATCAGCTTTTCTTTTTTGGTCGCACCCGCATGGGCGTTTTGCCTTTTTGTTTCAAAATTTCAACCGGGCTGGGGCCCATTTCGGGCAACAATGTTTCCAGGTTCTCAAGCAAACGCAATACGCGTAAAACAGGAATAAAAATACTCATTGAAACCGGGTGCCCGCGCTCAATCTGCGCCACGCTGAAAAGACTGATACCCGCCTTCAGGGCCAGCTCGCGCTGGGTGAGTCTTTTACGCATGCGCGTGGCTCTTACACGCTTCCCTAATTCCTCTGTGATGGCTGCATTGCTCAAACTGTTCCAATCCATGGGTTTCATTTTTGAATTACAAATATACGAAATACTTTCCATATGTATTGCATTTGCAATTATTATAAATGTTATTTGGTTTTAATAACTGTATTTGCAGTTATTATAAAGTATGAAATCATTATTATTCAGCCACAAAAAAACGGCCCCGGGAATTTCTTCCGGAAGCCGCTTCGAAACTCTGTCTTCCGCGAATTTCTCGAATTTCCGCCAAGATTCTAATTCACCTCAGCAGGTCTTATTGACGCAAATGCGAATCAAACTTCATCTGCGATGAAGTCTGATTCAGTGGAGTACAATATATT
>CAZJOL010000119.1:2994-8356 GCA_964547605.1 uncultured Bacteroidaceae bacterium
CACAGATTTTCGCAGATGAAAACAACCAAAATTTCCTCAGCGGCCCCTCCGATTTGCACAGATGCGAATCAAACTTCATCTGCGATGAAGTCTGATTCAGTGGAGTACAATATATTCCGCGTCTACTCTTTTCTCCGCGTTTATCGCAGATGTTTTCAGTTATTCCGCGTTATTCCGCGTCTAAATTCGTCCGCAGATTTACACAGATTTTCGCAGATGAAAACAACCAAAATTTCCTCAGCGGCCCCTCCGATTTTCGCAGACCCGCCGGCATCAGTCACTGGCGTGACATGATGGGCGGACAAGTATGAAACAGGCTTCATCTGCGATGAAGCCCGTTTCGGATTGTACAATATTTTCCGCGTTATTCAGCGTCTCATCTTTTCTCCGCGTTTATCGTAGATGTTTTTCAGTTATTCTGAGTTATTCCGCGTCTATATTCCGTGCCTTTGTGCCTTCGTGGCAAAAAAAACGGCCCCGGGAATTTCTTCCGGAGGCCGCTTCAAACGGTGCCTGCGCGGCTTCGCCGCGGGATAATGCATCTTAAAGGAGCTTCGCACACCTTGTCCCCGGGGCGTTGCCCAGCGCTACCAATATGTTGTCCCTACGGGACATCCGATGGAGCTGCGCAGCTTTTATTAGCCTTCGGCACTATAAGGCATTTGGCGTTAGGCATTAGGCATCAGGCGTTAGGCATAAGGCGGCAGCAGGCGTTGCGCATTGACGACCTCTCAGCATCGGGGTGCGAAGCAGCGCGATCTGAGTGCGTCGGCATTTGTGCATTGCGCATTGATAATTTCGTCGCTTAAAGCTTAAAGATTTAAAGCTTAAGGTTTTGTTCATTCTTTAAGCGTTAAGCCTTAAGCTGAAGTCGTTGTGCGTTGTGCGTGGAGTTTATCACGCTGAAAGCGGGACGTTGTGCGCCGCATGCAAAAACAGAGCGACTCTTCGACTCCGCTCAGAGTGACTTCAGTGCGAGAGCGAAGAGCCGCACTTGTCACAGCTTGCCGGGACTTGTCACGTTTTACGTGATTTCACGCGGTTTTACGTGATGCCGCAAGCTCCAAACGTCGCCTTTATAAACTTGATGACTTTATGAACTTTCAACTCGCTTCGCAAGAAGCGCCGCCAGACAGCGCTCCGCGGCATGGCCATCCCAAAGCTCGGGGCGCACGGGATGCCGGTCTTCGGTCATTGCAATCCGATATTCTTTTCGGATGCGTTCGATGTTGTTGCCGACCAAAACGCTTGCGCCGCCATGTTCCTTCAATGTGACAGGTCGCTCGGTGTTCCAGCGCAAGGTGAGACAGGGCGTGCCAAGCACCGTGCATTCTTCCTGCAGGCCGCCACTGTCGGTGAGCATGATGCGCGCGGCCATGTTCAAGCGCAGCATATCGTGATAGCCCAATGGTTTCAGCAATATCAGATTTTTTGACTCTTCAATTTTATTCCATAAGCCAAATTCCTTCAATCGCTTTTCGGTGCGCGGATGCAAGGTCCAGAGCAAGGGCTGATCTGCACACACTTCATTCAATAAAAAATTCAGCAGATTGCCGAGTATTTCCGGATTGTCCACATTCGAAGGCCGATGCAGCGTAAGCACTGCAATGTTGTTGTCCTGAACCGGAAATCCTGCTTCAATTTCAAGGCGTTTGCCTTCATGGAAATTATTCTGGATAATTCCTGCAAGACTGATGGATTCTGCCTTTGAGCGATTCTCTTCCAATGTGTCAATCATTACATTGCCCACAAACTGTATCCGTTCATCGGCTACGCCTTCGGCTTTGAGATTGGCGTTCGACAACAGATCGGGCGTGAGCAGCAGATCGGATAAACGATCGGTTACCAGCCGGTTTATTTCTTCGGGCATGGCCATATCGCCGCTCCGCAAGCCGGCTTCGATGTGACACACGCGTATGTTTTCCTTCTTTGCTGTGACCGAACACGCTAGCGTTGCATTCACATCGCCCACCACTACAACCCAATCGGGTTTGTGTTGATGCAGCACTTTTTCGAATGCAATCATGGTGTAGCCTACCTGCTCTGCATGGCTGCCGGAGCCGATTTCGAGATTGATGTCGGGATCGGGTATATTCAGTGCGCTGAAAAAAGCTTCGCTCATGCGCACATCATAGTGCTGGCCGGTGTGGACAAGTATGTGTTCCACTTTTTCACCAAGGCCGCTCTGGTTGTGCTTTTCAATGGCCCTTACAAATGGGGCGATCTTCATAAAATTCGGGCGTGCGCCCCGACGCTTACGGTCGGGACTTGCAGCCCACTACGGAGATAATTTTCATTTGAATTTGATTATTCTATTTTTGCTCCTCTGAAGTCAGCCACTTATAGGCGGGTATAACTTCGATTTCCAGATTGTTTTGTTCTATCACTTCCTCTCTGTCCCACGTAATCACTAAAAGTTTGTTGCACTTCAACTCCCCTGATGCCTCAATCAATGCACTTATTTCCCGCTTGATTGTCCTGGGCTGATCCATCGAATAACAGACCTGAATCAGCTGCTCTGTTTTATTTCCGGTTCGAACCAGAAAATCAATTTCACGATCATTTCGTGTGCGATAATAAAACAGTGTCAATTCCGGTTGAAAATTTCGGCGCAATAGTTCAATGAATACCAGATTTTCCAGCAAACGACCATAATTTGGCGATAATTCAAATGACCTTGCTTTTACAAAACCATTGTCGATAATATATACTTTTTGTGCCGATTTTTGCTGATTCTTTATTTTCGTATCGTACCGGGTCAGATGCTGAAACAAATATGGCTCCTCCAGATAACCTGCAAATTTCTGTACTGTAGCCACACTGTTGAATTCAAGCGATTCCTTTAGCTGATTAAAAGTAAAATAGTTGGTATAATTCGACAACATATAATGCGACAAATCATATAACTGCTGTGTTTGGCGTATGCGAAAACGCTTCAGTATATCTTTCAGTAAAATGGAATCAAACAACGATGAAAGATAATTTTTCATGATGCCCTCATTCAGAATGGTCTCTGGAAATCCGCCATTAAACAGATAGTTGTCAAGTAAAGTCAGCAATCTGCCTTTTTCGGATAATGCAGCCTGATGATTTACATTTGTGGATTGACCACTGAAGCGAATGAATTCCGTAAATCCAAAAGGAAGTACGGTCATCTGAACATAGCGTCCGGTCAGACTTGATGCCAGTTCGTGCGAAAGCAATCTGGAATTTGAACCCGTGATCACCATATTTACACCTCGCCTATACAGCTTGGTGACCCATAATTCCCATCCCGGAAGATTTTGAATTTCATCGAGCAGTAAATATTCAAAGCCTGGATATACCTGATGCAATCCTTGCAACACCGCTACCTCATTGAATTGCTTCAATAACAAATCATCGTCAAAATTCAAATAAGCAAAATTTTTCTCTTTCAGTAATTGCAGTGCTATCACGGACTTCCCCGCCCTGCGCGGCCCGGAAATGACTTTGATGAGATTTGTTTTTAATAATTTCTTTTTCTCATCGGTCTCAATGCGCTCAATATATTGCTGATTGAGCAAAAATCGCTTTTCTTCCTGCTGCTGAAGTATAATGTTTTTGATCATTTTACATGTTTTATTGAACAAATATAGGTATTTTTATTCAATACAGCAATTATTTTGAATAAATCCGACAAATTCGGCCGCTCTGGTTGTGCTTTTCAATAGCCCTTACAAATGGGGCGATCTTCATAAAATTCGGGCGTGCGCCCCGACGCTAACGGTCGGGACTTGCAGCCCACTACGGAGATGATTTTCATTAGAATTTTATTAATTATAAGAACTATAGTATTGCCACCGGAGCCCGCTCCCAATCAATGTTTTCGATGGCGGTGCCCATATCAGTGAAGGTGAAATCATTCAACCACCGATCGAGTTTTTTTTCGGCGCTTTTCAGGCCGACATAAGATTTGAATTTGCGGGAAAGGTAATGTACAAAACTACAGGCAAGAATTTTCAAGAAGAATTTCTTTCCCTTTTGTATGAATTTCAAACTTGTCTACTAAGACATCAAGTTCTTTTTCTTCTTCTTTTATTCTTTTTACAAACAACTCATTAAATAAACCAAGAAGAAATTCCTGCTTTTTATCTGATTCATTTTCAGATACTTGAACTTTAAGTGCTTTATTCCCTTTTTTCATATTGCAAATATATGAAATAAAATCAAAGATTGATAGGTTTTGTGATTTCATGGCCCGCAATGAACCTAAAGCCTTTTTTATCAATAATTGCCAGTTTAATTACACCGCCTACTGTAGGTATATCTTCGGTGTAATTTTGAAAATCAATTTCTACTTTCATTAATAGATTTGCCAAATCAACGGCCTGTTGAAGACTCAATTCTCCTAGTTTGAAGATCTTCATTTCTGAAAACAATGATGGAGGAACAATATCTTTATCTTTCCTCAACTTATTTATGTACGATTCGGAAACTTTTTGTTCATCAATTCCAAAATCAAGAGCGACCTTTTTGGCAATTCGAGGAATCATGTTATAGACTGTCAAAATATCTCCAAAAAGAATTTTTTCACTAATTCCGTTTTGACCGTCACACACAACTTTCTCATACTCATTGGTAATATTGTAGGATACGAAATCATACCCGGACACTTGTAAATCCTTTTGTGATGACGACAATACTTCTACCTTGAAAATAGTTGTTTTACTAGTGGTTTGAGAGAAGTTGGTGAAAATAAATGTAGTAGGCCTGATAGATGACTTGTCTTTTAAATGCTTCTTTACCTCTTCAGTTAAATATGCAGAAAAGTCCTTTATTTTGGTCTCAATTTTTTTCTGAGTGTAGCCTTTGTCTTTCTTGTTTTTCTGCTTTATTTCTTCAATTAAATCAATAATTCTCTTATCATTGATTGTTGCTGCCCCGGCTGTTGTAATGGCCGTGTATTTATCATATTGGAAAAGTTTCTCCTCGTAGTTTTTTGTATGATGTGGCTTTGTTTGAAAAAGTGATATTATATCTTTTGGATCCATCACCACGGGACTATTTTTAGCCTCAGCTGATTTCTTCTCAAAAAACCTGATGAACTCGTTATACTCAATAACAGGTTGAGTAGAGGTAACAATACTGTCGGCAATAACAGCTGCTCCATTTTTTGCAATTACCGTCGCTATAAATGTCATGGAATTATTTTGAATTTATCGTTATTAATCTGTTTCTTTTTTCAAAGCAAATATATGAAACATTTTTAATTTCATACTTTTGATCCGTGCATGCCCTATACGCCTAACGTCACCTTTATAACTTTCAACTTTACAAGCTTTCAACTTCTTTTGTTGCGTAGCACATCGTAAATGAAAATTGGACCCGACACAAACGTCCT
>CAZJOL010000120.1:0-8179 GCA_964547605.1 uncultured Bacteroidaceae bacterium
AGGCTTGGTTAAGCATGCCAAGAAGACTCAGAATAACAATACTGATTTTTTTCGTTGCCCGGTAATAAACTGGTCCTTTTTCCGTTAACATGATTTCAAACATAACTGTTTAAAAAACATAATGCCCACCCTCTCTCTCGCCATATCGCCCTGTCCGAACGACACACTGATGTTTGACGCATTGGTAAATTCTAAAATTGCATCAGGCGAAATTTCATTCAATACGGAGTATCACGACATAGAACAACTCAACAACGGCTTGCTGAGCGGCAATTGGGATGTGGCTAAAATGAGCGCCGCTGCTTTTCCGCTTGTACGCAAGGAATATGTGATGCTTCAGTCAGGAATGGCCATGGGTTTTGGCAACGGGCCGCTGATTGTCGCCAGAGATCCAGAGATTGATTTGAATTCGATCGACGGAACCATGCTGATTCCAGGCATTCACACTACGGCCAATCTGTTGCTGACCAGATTTTATCCAAACATCACGAGTAAAAAGGAAGCCCTTTTCAGTGATATCCTGTCCATGCTCGAAGCTGGTAAAGCCTCAGCAGGACTCATTATTCACGAAAGCAGATTTACGTATCAGCAACATGGCTTGCATAAAATCGCCGATTTGGGCGAGCTGTGGTTCAATCAGACAAAAATGCCATTACCGCTTGGAGTCATCGTTGCCAGGCGCAGTCTGGGAAATGAAGTGATACAAAAAATTGAAATGCTGCTGCGTGATTCTGTTATTCATGGACTTCAAAACCGCGCTGATGCAATGTCCTATATCCGCAGCCACGCACAGGAAACGGCCGATGATGTCATCAACCAACACATCGATCTCTATGTAAACCGGTTCTCGTCAGAGCCAGGTCAGGACGGGCTTCAGGCCGTATTGACACTGTTGCAGTCGTTGCCTGAAAATCATTCATTATCTTTGCATGATATTTTTTCACCATGGGTAAACTGAACATTCTTACCGGTGCTGCCGGTTTCATTGGATCTGTACTCGGTCGCCAGCTGATGGAGTCCGGGATGGAAAATATAATTGCTGTGGATGATTTTTCGAAAACAGCCAAGGTTAACAATTTTGAAGGCAGAAAATACAAGGACTTCATTCACCGCGACAAGCTGAATGAATTTCTCGAGTCGCACAAGCAGGATATCGATGCGGTTTTTCATATCGGAGCCCGCACAGATACTACAGAATTTGATATTGAAATATTCAACAGACTCAATCTCAATTACACAAAAGACCTCTGGAAATTCTGTGCAGAAAGAAATGTTCCGTTCATCTACGCCTCATCTGCTGCCACATACGGCGATGGTGCCTTCGGATATAAAGATGATCACAACATAGTTGAGCATCTGAAACCGCTGAATCCATACGGTGAAAGTAAAAACGACTTTGACAAGTGGGCCTTGCAGCAAACTCAGTCGCCTCCATTCTGGGCCGGATTGAAATTCTTTAATGTGTATGGTCCCGACGAATATCACAAAGGCCGCATGGCATCAGTGATTTTTCATGCTTTCAATCAGATCAGTGAAACCGGCCGCATGAAACTTTTCCGCTCGCATAAGCCCGAATTCGCTGATGGAATGCAGATGCGCGATTTCATTTATGTGAAGGACATTGCTTCCATTATTTCGTTTCTTTTCGAACACCGCCCTGAGAGCGGATTATACAACGCCGGCACCGGAAAAGCCCGCGCATTCTTACACCTCGTACAGGCCGTTTTTGCAGCACTGGAGCGTAAACCCGAAATTGATTTTGTTGACACACCCGAAGACATCCGCGATAAATACCAGTATTTTACCGAAGCCGACATGTCGAAACTGATCTCCAAAGGTTACAGCAAACCATTTGTCAGTCTCGAAGACGGAGTAAAAGATTATGTATGCGGATATCTGAAAGACCATAAATATTTCTGAGAAATGAAAAACGTTTCGTTACTGATTATCGCTCTGACACTTACTTTTGTAAGCAACTGCACCCTGGCACAGGACACAACAAAAAAAGCTGACAGAATAACAAGCATACATGTTCAGTATGGCTTCCATATGCCGGGAGGCGATATGGATGAGCGATACGGAATCAATCAGGTAGCTGGTATTGCCACATCGTTTAAAACAAGCACCAACTGGATGTTTGACGCTGATTTCAGTTATATTTTCGGTGGCAACATAAAAATCCATGACAGTCTTTTTGCCGGTATTGCCAACGATGACGGCAACATCATTGACGGCAACGGCCAGTTTGCAGAGCTCTATACTTATGAACGCGGTTACTACATTACGCTTGGCGTTTCAAAAGTCCTTCCGCTGTTTGCCGCCAACAAAAACAGCGGTGTCACCATTGGTGCAGGAGCCGGTTTCATGCAGCACAAAATAAGAGTGTACAACCCCGACAACATCGCGCCACAGGTCTGCGGTGAATATGTCAAGGGGTATGACTATCTGACAAACGGAACAGCCATCAGGCAGTTTGTCGGCTACACGTTTTTTGCTCCGAAGAAGGTGTACAGCTTCAAAGCAGGATTTGAATTCGTGGAAGCATTTACACAGGGACGCCGCGATTATCTTTTTCCCATCGGAGGCCCGGACACAGAAAAGCGTGTTGAATTTCTGTATGGATTTAAACTGATATGGACCATTCCTTTCAAAAAATCGACCGGCGAAACATACTATTACTATTGAGATGCGTTTCATTTATTCGTTTTCAGTACATCTGTACACTTTCGCAATCCGGCTTGCAGCACTGACCGGAAACAACAAGGCAAAACTCTGGATCAGCGGACGCCAATTGCAGAAGCATCATTTTTCCGAAAATCACAACGACAATCAATGGCTTTGGTTTCATGTGTCATCGCTCGGTGAATTTGAACAGGGGCGACCACTTATAGAGCACTACCGGAGCCATAATCCTGAGTATAAAATCCTGCTCACATTTTTCAGCCCTTCGGGATTTGAAGTGAGAAAAAATTACAAAGAAGCCGACCTGGTTTTGTATCTTCCTTCCGATAGAAAATGTAATGCACGCAGACTGCTGAAAAATTTCAACATCAAAACCGCATTTTTCGTCAAATACGATTTCTGGTTCAACTACCTGCATGCGCTGAAGAAATCAGGCATTCCGCTGTATCTTGTGTCCGGAATCTTCAGAAAAAAACAACATTTTTTCAAATGGTACGGAAGCTGGCAACGTAGACAGCTCGCGGCCTTCACGCATTTCTTTGTTCAGAATGAACCATCGGCGGAATTGCTGAAACAGATCGGATACGACAATTTCACCGTCACCGGCGACACCCGTTTCGACCGCGTGGTGAAAGTGGCCGGCGAAGCAAAATTATTTCCCGAAATCGAACAGTTCATTCAGCAGCAACCGGTTTACATGGCCGGATCTTCGTGGGAACCGGATGAGAAATTCATCATTCAGCTCATTCAGAAAAGAACGGATCTGAAATTCATTATTGTTCCCCATGAAATTGATGAGGAACGAATACAGAACCTGCTCCAGTCGCTGCCATGCAAGGCCTCGCTGTACACCGAAAAAAATCTGCCTGACTTTGCCAACAACAGAATTCTGATCATCAACACCATCGGCATGCTGAGCAGTCTGTATCGCTATGCAACCATTGCACATATCGGAAACGGCTTTGGAAGCGGCATTCACAACACCCTCGAAGCTGCAGTGTATGGCGTTCCGGTTATTTTCGGACCCAACTTCCAAAAGTTTCAGGAGGCCAAAGACCTGATTGAATGCGGCGGCGGATTTTCATTTACCGACGAAACGCAATACGCAGATATCTGCAACAAATTATTTGACAATTCAGATAATCGTAGAACCGCATCTGAAGCCGCAAAGCAATATGTCTTAAAAAATGCCGGTGCAACGGAAATGATTACCGGGTTCATAAAACTGTAAATGACTGGCATTAAAAAAAGCCACCCGAAGGCGGCTTTTTTCTATCTTTTCAGAAAACATTAGTCTTCCTTTTCGTCGTTATCTTTTTCCTGGTCTTTATATTTGAATACTCCATCAGCATCGAAAATATAATCTTCACCATCCACTTCAGCTTCATAGGTAACAACATTGTAGGCATCAGTTATTTTAGCTGCCTCTTTAATCTCTTTGCCCTTCATGTTGTCGGCGCAATATTTCTTCACAGCTTCGGGCAGCTTCGATGGTTCCATTGAAGTTTCTGTTTCAAGCACTGAACCCGTAGCATTGTACAAAACACATGTTTCAACTTTATCCACTTCAAATTCCACTTCAAAATTTCCTTCCTCAGCCTCCCATTTCGCATCCATTGCTTTCGGATATGCTTTTGCAAAAGCATCCTTTACAACATCAGGAACCTTTACGGTTTCTTCCTTTGTAGTTGTTGAATCGGTGGTTGTTTTATCTTCTTCTTTCTTTGCGCCACCACAGGCGGTGAGACCAATAACGATAAAAATAAACAGGAGTTTTTTCATGGCTTTAAAATTTGGTTAGGTACAAATATAACAATACTTCAACGATAGTTCTGAAATATTTCCAGACCATCATTGATTTAAGAATAAATTATTAGCCGGTTACACCTGAACTTCTTCGGGCTTTCTTTTTATCAGGGCTTTCATATTGGCTTCGAGAACCAGTTTGCCGCCAACATAGCCATTCCCGGCCATTTCGCATATACCCCTGCGGATCGGGCTCAAAAGCTCAAGATAGAAAACAATGGTATCGCCCGGCACCACTTTGTCGCGGAATTTAATGCCGTCGATGGTCAGGAAAAATGTAAGATAATTCTCGGGATCAGGAACCGTATTCAGCATCAGAACGCCGCCAACCTGCGCCATTGCTTCCACCTGGATTACGCCCGGCATCACCGGTGCACCAGGAAAATGGCCGACAAAAAACGGCTCGTTCATGGTCACGTTTTTGATTCCGATAATGTTATGATCGGTCATCATCATGACTTTGTCAACAAATAAAAACGGGGGCCTGTGAGGCAAAAATCTTTGAACTTCCACTACGTCAAACAAAGGCTTGGCGTTAATGTCAAATTCAGGCAATTTCAATTCCATAGGTCTTCTGTATTTGATTCTGAATCATTTTTGCAAATTCAACGTTGGTTTTGTGGCCCGGCTTGTTGGCAATGACATGGCCGGTAAAGCGACAACCGACAAGACACAAATCTCCGAATACATCCAGTGTCTTGTGACGTGCAGGTTCGTTCGGATAATTGAGTTCAATATTGTTCAGCACACCTTCCTTGAGCACGTTCACTTTGGGCTGATTGAATACAGTGGCCAGATGATCAAGCTCATCCTGCGACAGCATGCGGTCTACAAAAACAACTGCGTTGCGGATATCGCCGCCCTGAATGAGTTTCCGCTGAAGCAACATTTCAACTTCGGACAAAAAAACAAATGTTCTTGCTTTGGAAAATTCCGCATTGAAATCGGAAATGCTCTTCAGTAGCGCATTCTGCGATGACAACACTTTACTGTTGTAATCCACCATAGTTGAGATGCGATATCCTTCATCGGGTACCAGCCACATTTCAACATCCTTGTCGCTGTCTTTCAGATAAACTTTTTTCTGAACGTTATACACGATGCGGATTGCGTCCTGCTCCACGATTCCGGCTTTCTGCATTATATTGGTGAAAGGCGCCGAGCTGCCGTCGAGAATCGGAGTTTCTTCGCTGTTGATTTCGATCATGATATTATCGAGATCGCATCCAAGTACAGCTGCAAGCACGTGTTCAACCGTTCTTACAATTGCATCACCTTCGCGGATTGATGTGCCGCGGCTTGTGTCAAACACATTCTGTGCAAGTGCACGAACAACAGGTTTTCCTGGCAAATCAACTCTGCAAAAAGAATATCCGTGATTGGGAGGTGCCGGTATGAACCGCATGGTTGTCATGCAGCCAGTATGAATCCCCTTCCCCTGGATTTCAATCGGCTCTCTTATGGTCTTTTGTCTGCTCATTGAATTATAATCAGACAAAAGTAACAATTTATTTCTTCTCGAGGGCATTGACCTTGAAGGCGAGCTCATCGAGTTTCTTAAAAATTGAATAAATCTTGAAGAAACGTGTGGCTGAAACTGCCGGAGCTCCCATCACCGATGAATGATCATCGAGATTATCCATAATGCCCGATTGGGCCGCAAAACGGCAGTAGCTGCCAATCTTCAGATGTCCGGCAAAACCCACCTGACCTCCGACCTGATTGTGATCGCCGATTTTGGTTGATCCGGCAACACCGGCCTGAGCGGCAAAAACATTGTGCTGACCTATCTCGCAGTTATGTGCAACCATAATAAGATTGTCGAGCTTTGTTCCTTTTCCTACACGCGTCGATCCCATGGTAGCTCTGTCAATCGTAGTGTTGGCGCCGATTTCGACATCTTCGTCAATAATCACATTGCCCAACTGCGGAATCTTGCTGAAATGGCCGTTTGCATCCGGTGCAAAACCGAAACCATCGGTTCCGATAACCACACCTGGGTTGAGAATACTGCGATCGCCGATCACACAGTCGTGCATGATTTTCACTCCTGGATATAAAATCACGTCGTTTCCGATTTTCACATTCTCTCCGATAAATACCTGCGGATGGACCTGAACATTTTCTCCGATCACCGATCCTGCCTGAATAACAGCAAATTCGGCCACCAGACATGATTCCGGAATCTGCACGCCGGGCGCAACAAATGCGCGTTCCGATATGCCCTGGTTCTTTGGTTTCTGCGATTCTGCCAAAGCCATCAGTTTGGCAAATGCCTCGTAAGGATTATTCACCCTGATCAGGGCGGCATTCACTTTTTTCGAAGGCACGAAATCCTCCGCCACAATCACGGCCGATGCTTCGGTTGAATAAATATACTGCTCATAGGCCATATTGGCCAGAAAACAAAGGTCTCCGGCTTTGCCCTGTTCGATTTTCGCAAAATTGCTGAGTTTCGCGGCGGCGTCTCCATCAACCGTCCCCCCGATGAAAGATGCGACCTGCGCTGCGGTGAATTCCATCATACTCTTTCAAATAGGGTACGAAGGTAAGATAAATTCTTTATTTGGGAAAGTGCTGCTATAACTTCGCCCGATACTCTGCATCAATACAAGGGAATCGCTCATTTCCTTCCACCACCTCTCAAGCCCGCGGCCTCTTCAAACAATCGTTTCTGTTCGTCGGTTTTTAGAATCAGCTGAATGCCGTGCGGCAGAGGTTTTGTGTTTTCATCAACATGAATAAAAGTGATGAAGCCATCAACCAGTAAAACTTCTTCGTTTGCTTTTTTCACGTTGATATAAGCGGTCAGACTGCTTTTGCCGGTATAGGCAATGCTGGATGAAAATTTCAGGACCTCTCCCAGTCTGACCGGATGCAGAAAATGCATTCCATGAATATTCAGGCACACAACATTCCTTGGGTCCAGCACCGATGTTGCGGCTATAAAACCGGATTCAACCACCCATTCGGCGGTACGTCCGGCAAACAGGGTTCCGTGATGGTTCAGGTCTTCGCTCTTCACAAGCCGCATTGAAGTGTACTGCTGCGGTTCAATCTCTCTGATCGTAATCTCCATGATATCGTTTTGGCTGCAAAAGTACAAATAAGTATGCAGTGGTCAGAAGCTGGCAGTCGGTCAGGACAAGGACAAGGTCAAGGTCGAGATCAAGGACAAGGTCGAGGACTAGGTCGAGGACTAGGCAGGCGGCTTGCGGCTTGCGGTGGTAAAACACAAGGTCAGGTAAGTGCAGCTTTCAGCCTTCAGTTGTCAGCGATCAGCTCTGAGACGGAGTTGGGACTTTACAGTCGTTACGCATTACAATCGTTACGGGATTGTGTGGCCGATTTATCATCACGTGAAACGTGACAAGCTGTTTCACGTGAAGGCATCAAATAAATCTGCGACTTGTCGCGTTTCACGTGAAGCTCCTTTGATATGTAAGGTCACTCGTCATAGACGCACCCAGGACAAGAACAAGGACAAGGCATGCCGCATGCATCACACAATTTCGGCAATCTCATCAAACCCTCTTCTGGGGCGGCGCGGGTGAAGTGTTTTGCTTTGATCGAAATAGCCGAGGCAGATATTCATGACCGGCATCTCGTGTTCGGCCAGACCAAATTCCTTATGCACGCCGTCGTAATCGTAGCCGTTCATCGGATGAGAATCGACGCCCATGGCCTGAGC
>CAZJOL010000121.1:0-2681 GCA_964547605.1 uncultured Bacteroidaceae bacterium
CTCAATTTGCTTTGCGAAGTAATGAAATGGAAAACGGTGTCTGCTCCGCTCTCAAAACTTACATTAATAAAGGCATACAGCGGCATTCTGGCTGGCATCACTGCCGGCTTGTTTTTGCCGAACCGGGTGGGCGAATTCGCCGGAAAGTCGCTTTCATTGCCGCTTTCGCAGTTCTGGAAGGGCTCTGTGCTGGCTGTTTTCACTTCATTGGCTCAGTTGATGATGACGCTGATAATGGGATTTTTGGCCATCATCTATTTTGCACCACAATTGAATTTTTATTTTGGAATTAGAATATCAGTGCTGCCTGTAGCCATTTCTGTCACTGGTATAGTTTTACTTCTGTTTGCTTATTTCAATATTCAGACGGTTGCTGTATTGTTTAAAAAATGGAAGAAACTGCATGAGATTGTCGTCGTTCTTGAAACAGCCGGATTCAGAACAAAACTGTTGATTCTTGCATTAAGCGGCCTGCGCTATCTTGTTTTTGCAACGCAGAACCTGCTTTTACTTGCTCTTTTCGAAGTGAATGTTCCATTGGTGGATTCGTTTTTTCTGATAGCGCTTATGTATTTTGTGTTATCAGCAATTCCTACGTTTATCCTTACTGATTTTCCGGCCAGGAGCTCCGTGATGCTGATACTTTTTCTTGCATGGTTTGAAATTTCAGGAATTGCAATACCCTATGCCCTCGAAGCAAAAATCATTGTTGCATCTTTTATGATCTGGTTTATAAACCTCATCATTCCTGCCATTCCGGGACTTTACTTTTTCAATAAATTTTCCGTTCTCAGAAAACAAGACATATGACTGTCGTACTGATTACCATAGGCATTATTGCCGTGTTTGCTTTCATCGAATCGCTTTATTCCATTGGGATTATGGCCGAATCAAACAGCTCGCTGAAAGAGAAGCAGGAAAGGTATTCGGTTGTCATTGCTGCACGCAACGAAGAAAAATTTATTGAAGCCTGCATTGCATCGTTGCTGAAGCAAAGCATGCCGCCTGCGGCCATCATTGTTGTTGACGACCATTCTGACGATCAGACATTGAGCGTTGTTCGTGCTATTGCAGCTGAAAACCCGCTTCTAGTGGTGCTTTCATGCGATGAAGCTGAAACCGGCAAAAGGGCCGCCATCATGAAAGGGATTGTTGCGGCTGAAACTGACATCATTCTCACAACCGATGCTGATTGTATTGCCCGTCAGGACTGGGCTGCAACCATGATTTCAAAATTCAGTGAGAATAAAAAACTTGTTTCCGGTCCGGTGATTACAAAAACAAAAGTATTTCAGAATCCGGGAGAGTATGCAGAGTCCCTTTTCCTGATGGCAACGGGAGCCGGCGCTGCAACGCAGGGATTGATGTTTCAGGCATCGGGTGCGAATATGGTTTTTTTGAAAAGTGATTTCATGGATTTCTATAAATCGGCTTCCGGTGCGGGATTTAGCTGCGGTGATGATGTTTTCTTTTTACAGTTCATTCAAAAAAAATACGGACGAAAATCGACCGGCTTCTGCAGCAATGCTGGTGCTGTTGTGGAAACGCATCCTTCTGCAGGCATGAAATCGTGGATTCATCAGCGTGTACGCTGGGCTGCGAAATCGCGCGGTTATTCTGATGTGCTTCCTTTTTTGACGGGCGCGCTGGTTGCAATTTCAAATATCGCACTGGTTGCGGCTTTGATAATGTTTCTACTGCTGCCGGAATTGCGGTTTTTTATTATTCCCGGAATCCTGCTCAAAATAATGGGCGATGTCCTCGTGTTGTTCTCTGCAGCTTTCAGCTGGAATGCACCCGTGAGAATCATTTCATTTTTTCTGCTCCCTGTACTTTATCCCTTGTTTTTAATGACGGTGGGCATCGCAATGATGCTTCATAAAAACAAGACATGGAAAGGCAGAACAATCAGCTGATGTGAGGCAGCAGTGCTTCTGCATATTTTAAATCGGCTGGTGTGGTTATTTTGATGTTTTCCGGGTTTCCGTCAATAATCCGGATTGGATAGCCGGCTGCTTCAACCACAGAGGCATCGTCGGTGAAAGATTGCATGTATGATTGTCTGTAAGCATCGAGCAGCAGCGTGGCCTGAAAAAACTGCGGAGTCTGGCAGAGCCGGAATCGGTCGCGGCTGGCCGATTTTGAGAGTGCGCCGTTGATTTCGCGGATGGATTCGCTCAATGGAATGACCGGAATGGCCGAGCCGGATTTATCGGCCACCATGAATCCCTGGCGAATGACATCGGTTGAAAAGAGCGGCCTGACTGCATCGTGGATGGCTACTACTTCATCATTGCGGACAAAGGTAAGTCCGCTTTTCACGGAGTGGAAGCGTTCAGGCCCGCCAAATGCGATGTTCACCGAAGAATGAAACGGAATGAATTTGCTGCATTCGTTCCAGTGCGGCAAATCGCGTTCAGCAATTACCACTGTAAAACGGCAACCAGACACAGCTGCATGAAGCCGGTTGAATGTGACGGCAATGACGGGAATACCTTCTATTTTCAAAAATTGTTTAGGGACTGCGGAATTCATTCGTTTTCCGCTGCCGCCGGCAACAACGATGATATGAAGAGGTTTTTGCATTAAATAATCAGCATCGCATCACCGTAGGTGAAGAATTTGTACTTTTCCTTGACGGCGGTTTTGTAGGCCTCTATCAGTAGCGGATAACCGGCAAA
>CAZJOL010000121.1:2781-8168 GCA_964547605.1 uncultured Bacteroidaceae bacterium
CCAAGTCCGGCATGGAGAGTGATTTCTGCAAAATCGACCCCTTTGATTTCGAGCCGCTTCATGAGTTCGCGCGAAAAATGCAGACCGGCTGTCGGAGCGGCAACTGCGCCTTCGTGTTTCGCATATATTGTCTGATAGCGATCTTTGTCATCTTCAATCACCGGGCGGTTGATCAGTTTCGGAAGCGGTGGTTCGCCCATGTTTTTAAGCAGGTCCTTGAATTTATCGTGTTCCATATCGGTCAGGAACCTGAGTGTACGTCCCCGGGAAGTGGTATTGTCAATCACTTCGGCTACGAGTTCGTCGTTTTCGCCGAAGTAGAGTTTGTTGCCGATTCTGATTTTGCGTGCGGGGTCAACCAATACATCCCAGAGTTTGGATTCTGCATTGAGCTCGCGGAGTAAAAACACTTCGATGACAGCACCGGTTTTTTCTTTGCGGCCATAAAGGCGGGCCGGAAATACTTTTGTGTTGTTGATGATCATCAGGTCGCCTTCGCCGAAATATTTGAGGATATCGCTGAACTTTTTATGCTGAATGGTACCGGCTTTTCTATCCAGAACCATAAGACGGCTCTCATCTCTGTTTTTTGAAGGAAAATTGGCAATTAAATCCTGCGGTAAGTCAAATTTGAAGTCTGAAAGTTTCATTTAGTAGTAGGAATTTTTTTACAAAGATACATTCGCAAAAAGCGAAAGTCAATGAATAACGAAAAAAAGCCCGAAATAGTATATAAACGCCCCTGATTGTCAGAGGAATTGGGATTGGAGAATTCCGTCAATCGTTAAATCATTTGCCAATGCGGGTAAATCTGGCTAATTTTGCCGAAAATTTGCGCTATGGCTTATATTACAAAAGAAAAGTTTCTTTCGGCAGAGTGGTTTCGCGTGTATCTGCTGATTCTCGTTGGCTCATTCATCATGGCAGCTGGTTTTGTTTTATTTGTTTCTCCCTACAAACTGGCTCCTGGTGGTGTTTATGGCATTGCCATCGTACTTCATTACTTGCTCCATACGCCAATCGGACTTGTTGGTATTGCTATTGATATTCCATTGACAATCATTGCAATAAAGATTTTGGGGCCGAAATTCGGAATGAAAACGGTAGCCGGATTTGTTCTTTTGTCGGGCTGGATTTCACTGCTCGAGTTCACCTGGGGCTACGAGCCGCTGGTTGAAGGCGATCCACTTTTGTCTTCTATATTTGGCGGTCTGCTGATTGGTTTCGGACTGGGTCTGATTTTCAAATCCAAAGCCAGCTCAGGCGGTAGTGATATCATTGCAATGATTCTGAACAAATACACAAAAATTCCGGTCGGGCAGTTGATGATTGCTGTTGATGCAGCCATTGTCATGATCAGTCTGGTTGCCTTCGACGACTGGAAGATTCCTTTATACAGCTGGATTGTCATTTTCATAACCGGAAAGGTGATTGATGCTGTCATTCAGGGCGTCAGCTATGATAAAACCTGCATGATTATCACCGACAAGCCGGAGGAAGTGAGTAAAAAAATCCTGGTTGACCTGAATCGGGGCGGTACATTTATTCAGGCAAAAGGAATGTACTCAGGTCAGGAAAAAGATATGATCTATACCGTTGTGAACCGGCGCGAAGTGGCCATTTTGCAGGATTACATCCGGCAGGTCGACCCCAACGCATTCATGACGGTCATCGATGCCAATGAAATTGTCGGGAATGGCTTTAAACCTTTTTCCGAGATGGGGCAGTTGTGAAATAGCTATTTTGTACCGATTACTGTCAGTGTTGATTTCGCGCCGATTACACCATCTTTACCAATTGAGCTGACGATGTATTGACCTTCAGCAAGACTCCTGATGTCGATGACAGCATTTGCCCCGTTATTGTTCAATTGATGTCTCAGCATGATTTTACCGCTCATATCGCAAATGGTAATCTCTGTGCAGTTTTGCGGAATATTGGCGATCTGAAGCAAATCGGAGCAGGGATTTGGAAATATCAGGAGGTCAGATTCTGACCCCGGCTCAGCAATGCCGCTTTGATTTGGTTGCCCTACAGCCAGAGCGTATTCTCCCAGCAAACCATAAGGCGTTTTGAGAAAGCCGGAAAAATCGTTGCCTGTTTTTGTAAATGGGAATAGCTGCCAGTCATAGCCCGGACCTGGCCTGTAGACGAGAATAAGGGAATCGGTGCTGGCATTCTGGGGGAGCAACCCGCTGTCGAAAAAGATGTTGGTACGGTTATAATCGAACCGCAGCTGATAATCCGTACCGGCAGGTACTATTCCAGTTATGCGCCAGTAGCGGCTTTCGGAAATCCGGAAAATATCCGGATTTGAAACAACGGGATCCGGAGCCACTTTGTGATGTTCAGCACGCACAAAAATGCTGTCGGTGAGATTGTTTACAAAAATATCGGAATAGGCATAGTCGAACGAAACGGTTGCAGGCGCCGATATCACCGAGTTGTAGCTGACAATGGCATCGGTCGTTTTTTCATTCATATCGACAATGAGAAATGATGGTGTAAACGGAACGGTGAACACATCGGTGCCCGTCTGTCCCGAGAAGGTGGCCGTTACTGTATACTTGTTCCACAATGAATCCATGAAGGTGAGTTCAACCCGGTTGCTGTTCGCATATTGCGTGGTTCCGTAGAGTTTCTGCCGCATGTAAACGGTCACGGTTGAATTGGGCCCGTCGGGTACAACGTGCATTGAATCCACATCGAAGTGCGGAAATCCTTCGCGCAGAACCCAGGCCTCGAAAAAGTCGGTGAGATCAACTCCGGATTCTGTACTGAGAATGTCGCGCAATTGCTCATTACCTGCGTTGCCGAATTTCAGACTGTCGAAATATTGTTTCATTGCCGGGAAGAACAAGGAGTCGCCAATGTAATTTCTCAGGGTATGAGCCACCAGAGCGCCTTTGTCATACACAGTCGTTCCATAGGTGATGTTGTGCGGCACATTGCCAACCGGATAAAACCCGCCATCGTCGACATGAGCTGATCGCAGGACAGAAGCCAGTTTGCTGCGAACGTAATTCTGCATTGACGCATATCCGTAAAGACTTTCTTCCATGATGAACTCGCTGAAAACGGCCCAGCCCTCGTTGATCCACATTTCTTCCGCTGTTGTGCAGGTCACCAGATCGCCGAACCAGTGATGCGAAAGTTCGTGATAAGCCAGTGACTCGTACGAAGTATTTCCTGTGATGGCGGCATTGGGTAATGCAATGTTCATGGCGTGTTCCATGGCGCCTGAATTGAAAGGTACGCCGACATATCCAACACGCTCCCACATGTAAGGCCCGAAGCGGTTTTCGAAAGCTGCTAGGACATCCTTGATGTTAATGAATGTTCCCGGAACCTTGGCTACATAAGAGGACGAAACATAAATATCAATCGGAATGTTTCCGTTTATGCCGTTAAAGGTGTCTGTAACGCAAACGTAGGGCCCGACTGCAATTGATGCCAGATAAGTCGGGATGGGCTCGGCCATCGTCCATGTCCATGCAATGGAATCTGCATTTTCGATATGGGTGGAATCGGTGAGCATGCCACCGCAAACGGCCATCTGATTGGTGTCGGTGCGGACAATAATTTCGTAATAAGCCTTATCGGTAAAATCATCGATGCATGGAAACCAGACGCGGCCGTAGTTGTGAGGGTTGTCTTCGAAGCCTACGCCCAGATTGTAGGCATATGGACTCTGGAAATAAAATCCGCCCCAGCCGCTGGGATCAACAACAGGCGATCCGTGGTAAAATATTTTCAGATGGAAAGTATCGTTGCCGGCCAATGCAACCGGGCTCTGAATCATGAGCAGCGTGTCGTTGTAGGTCCAGGTTGTATTCAGCGTTGATTCCAGATAAACCTGATCAACATTCAGCTCCAGCAGGTCGAGCGGTATGAAATGCAGATTGTTCACCTTTGGCTGAAAATAAATATCGGTGTAGCCATACAGCTGTTTTGCCGAAATATCCAAAGTATCAATGTTTATGGAATATCTGATCACATCAATGCTGTCGCTGCCGGGTGATTTTTGTTGCGCGGATGCAGCAGCAGAAAAGAAAAGAATCAGAATCGCAATGAAAAAAGTTTTCATATTTCATTTTTTACAAAAGCAAATGTAAATAAATTATGTGGGAGTGTTGACTGTCTTTCTTTGTCCCCAACAAAAGCCGCATCCATCCAATATTTCATCGCTTAGGCTGCACCTAACATTCTGGCGTCGCCCGACATTTTTGAGTAAAGTAGCGAACACTTGAAAGTCGGGAGCGTATCCTTCAATTCAGCTTTTTCAGAATTTCTTACGGACTAATCTCCATTTTCAAAAACGCAAACCATTTTTTACCAAGGTCTTTCAACGATGCGCCAAAATGATATACCACCGCATCAATAATCAGGAAGCGGTTGTGCGATTTTGAAAATTCAATCAATTCAATGGGTGCATATTGCTGGTTGTGTTTCTGCAGATCGAGTTGTAATTGTTTTGTAACATGCGAAGAAAAAACAGTAGCAGAAACATTCTTTTTTCGCTTGGAAAATACTGTCAAAACCGATTCATCAACATAATTATCAATGAGAACAATTCTTTGTTTTGCAGATTTTATCAGGTCAGCCACAAATGAATATGCATCGAAGATCTGGCCATCGAAGAAAATGCCTTGTTTAGGATTCAGCGTTTTATCTTCCAGAGCATTAAGAATCTGATCTATTTTCAAATCTGATTTGAGCTGCTTTTGTTCAACATTTTCAATTCTCTGAAAAATCGCCGCATTGTTAATCATAAATTTTCTCATCTCGACAAAAGCACGCATGATACTCAGGCTTACACTTATTGCCACATCACTTTTTAAAACTGAACTAAGCATTGATACTCCCTGCTCGGTAAATACAAACGGAAGTTTTCTTCGCCCACCATGATCTGAACTTGAAATCACAAATTGTGATATCAAGAGGCTATTGAATTCATATTTAGTGAGTTGAAACATGAAATCCGCAGGGAAACGCTCAGAGTTTCTTTTTACAGCCTGGTTGAGAATTCGGGTTTCAACCTGATACATCTCAGCCAGATCGCTGTCCAAAATCACCTGTACTCCACGAATAGAAAAAATCCGATCCTGGATGTTTTTTGCGGGCAATATTTGTTTATCAGGCGTCATAAATCAAGAACAGTTTGAATAGCAAAGTTAGAAAAACATCAAATTCGATTTGAAAAGTTGCTGACAAATTCAATCATTCCACCACCACTCGTCCTCTCACAACTTCGCTCCCGCTCTCCTCACCTACACTCACTTCCAGTACATAACTCCCCGCAGCAATGCCAAAAAGCTCCAGCGTGTTGTTGCTGTTCACGCGCTCCAGCAGCAGCTTTCCGCTCAGGTCGTATAAACGCAGTGTGC
>CAZJOL010000122.1:0-8136 GCA_964547605.1 uncultured Bacteroidaceae bacterium
ATCGACAACCTGAACATTGTTTATGCCCGTGATTACAAGGTCTGGAACGACCTGCAGATTATAACAAAGGGGTTTAGAATGCTGGGCCGCAGTTGATCCCCGATTTTAAAAAATAAATGCTTCTATTTGTCATATGTTTGGGCGTGTAAGTCTCCGAATTCAGACAATCGAATGAATATTTATTGTTAAAAGTCGTAATATTTATGACCAACAAGACGTATTAACAGAAATATAGTTGACAATTCATCTAAAAAGTCTTTACCTTTGTGAGGAAAACTAATTTTTATAGCTATGAAAAAAGTTACTGGATTATTTTTGACATGTCTTTTCTTTCTACAGTTTGTCACGGCACAAACTGTAGATAACAAATGGTCGGTTGGTTTATTTGGGGGTAAAAACGAATACACCGGCGATTTTGGAAACGCCATCGGTGATTTTAGTAAAGCTTATTACGGTTTCGGAGCTCTTCAGGTCAACCGTTACCTCAGCCCTTCATTCGATCTTGGATTGAATGCCAGCTTTGGCGATTATGGCTATTACAAATCACCAACAGAACGTTTTCTTGGAAAGAAACTTGACCCCGCATTGTTGCTATCCCTCAAATTGAACAATGACATTCTTTTCCCTGCCAAATGGAAATTTTCTCCATCTCTGATTGCAGGAGCGGGACTCGCCTATTATACCGGCGACCGTATTTCTGTTTCAGGAGTCGATTTTATTGTACCTCTCGGATTGGGCCTCAAATACCAGATCAGTCCCAAGGTAGCTGTTCAGTACATTGGCACTTATCAGCTTACATTCAATGATGACAGAGATTTTGCCGTTGCGGACATGAATGATTCCTATCTAAAACATTCAATTGGTATTGTGCTTAGCTTCGGAGCTCCATGTGACGGCGATAAAGACGGTGTGAAAGACAAGTATGACAAATGTCTCAATTCACCTGCCGGTTCGGTTGTCAATGCCGAAGGTTGTCCCGCCGACAGCGATGGTGACGGTGTTATGGACAATGTAGATGAATGTCCTACCGTAGCCGGTTTGAGCAATCTGGCCGGTTGTCCCGACAGAGACAAAGATGGCATTGCGGATAAAAATGACAAGTGCCCTGATGTGGCTGGTATTTCAAAGTTTGAAGGTTGTCCCGATTCAGATAAAGATGGAATTCAGGACAGCGAAGACAAATGTCCGACCGTTGCCGGTATTGAAAAATTCCAGGGTTGCCCGGATACGGACAATGATGGCATTGTGGACAGCGAAGACAAATGTCCGAAAGTGGCAGGCCCGGCTGAATTGAAAGGATGCCCCGATCGTGACGGTGATAAGGTTGCCGACATTGATGACAAATGTCCGGATGTTCCTGGTGTTGTCGCCAACAAAGGTTGCCCTGAAGTGAAAGAAGAAGTGAAGAAAATTTTCACTCAGGCGCTTACCGGCATTCAGTTTGAAACAGGTAAAGACATTATCAGACCGACTTCATTCACCATTCTGAATAATGTTGTGAAAGTGATGAAGGACAATCCGGAATATCTACTCGAAATCAACGGCCACACAGATAATGTGGGCGACGATGCAGCCAACCTAGATCTTTCGCAGCGCAGAGCCAATGCGGTGAAGAAGTATCTCTCCGACAAGGGAATTGATGCTGCCCGCATGACTGCAAAAGGTTATGGCGAAACCATGCCTGTCGAAGACAATGCAACTGCTGCTGGTCGTGCCAAAAACCGCAGAGTTGAATTTAAGGTAAACTTCTAATTCATACTAATCTAAAAACGGCTATCTTTGAAATTCAGAGGTAGCCGTTTTCAATTCAAAACCCGATTCTATGAAACAGATTATTATTTTATTTCTCCTGTTACTCTCAGCAGCATCATTTGCTCAGGTGACAGACAAAGAGACCGATTTGAGAAAATTGAATTCCGATACAACCGAAGGTTGGAAAAAAGGCGGAATGTTCACCATTGCTTTCAGCCAGGTATCGCTCAGCAACTGGGCTGCAGGGGGCGAGAATTCATTCAGTGGCAATTCGCTGGTCAATACTTTTGCTAATTACAAAAAAGGAAAAATCTCGTGGGACAACACGCTGGATCTTGGCTATGGCATTATGAAACAGGGCGAGCAGGATGTAAGAAAGACTGATGACAAAATCGACTTTTCTTCAAAGTTTGGCCGTCAGCTATCCCCCAATAGCTTTGCTGCTGCTTTGCTGAATTTCAAAACCCAGTTTATGCCTGGTAAAAATTATCCTGATACAACGATTATATCAAATATAATGGCGCCTGGATACCTGTTGTTTGCAGCAGGATACGACTTCAAAAAGGGCGATTGGCTCAGCTTGTTCTTTGCGCCTGTTACCGGGAAAATGACCTTTGTGCTCGATGAAACTCTTGCCAACGCCGGTGCTTTTGGTGTTGAACCTGCAGTGCTGAATCCGCTCGACAGCACAATTGCAACACCTGGAAAGAAGATGCGCACTGAGTTTGGAGGTTATTTCAAAGGTGCGTTTTCAAAAGATGTCATGAAGAATGTTAAGCTGAATACCAAGCTTGAATTGTTTACAAACTATCTCAAGAACCCTCAGAACATTGATGTTTACTGGGAAACAAACATCGGCATGAAAGTAAACAAATTCATTACCGTCACCATCGGAACCACTGTGATTTATGACGATGACATTGATATTGAAATAAAGGATGATGCGGGAACCACAATTGGTAAAGGCCCACGCACGCAGTTTAAAGAAGTTTTCGGTCTTGGATTTTCTTATAAATTCTAAAAAATTATCCTATGAAAATGTTGAAAGAATTTCGCGATTTCATCAGCAAAGGTAATGTTCTTGACCTGGCTGTAGCAGTAATTATTGGTGCTGCTTTTGGAAAAATTGTCACATCGTTTGTCAATGACATTTTGATGCCACCGATTGGAATACTCATGGGCGGCGTCGATTTCAAAGACCTCACCGTTGTACTTAAAAATGCTGTTGGAGAAGTTCCGGCTGTAACTTTGAATTACGGCATGTTTATTCAAAATGTAATTGACTTTTTAATCATTGCCCTTTGTGTATTCCTTGTCGTGAAGGTTGCCAACAATCTTTCGAAGAAAAAAGAAGAGGCCCCTGCAGCCCCGCCTGCACCAACAAAAGACCAGGAGTTGCTGACAGAAATCAGAGACCTGCTGAAAGAAAGAAAGTAAAATGCTTAAAGCCGGATGAAAGTCCGGTTTTTTTTTGCATGAACAAAGCACATGAAAATTATTATTCAGCAGGAAAATCGGGCAGGTTATTCAGATTTCTGATATATCGCTGCTCATCGTAAGGTCTCTTATGTTTAATTGTGTGGAATATTTCACTGGCCACACATTGTGCAATATAAATCTTGGCATCCTTATCACTGATTCCCAGCGAAATCAGCCTTTCATAAGTCTGTTTTGTTTCAGGCGGATTGTTTGATTTCAACTGTGTTTCAACAACCGATAAAAATTCGTCATGTAAAATTTCGTTTGTTTTCATAAGTGTTAAATTTGTGCGGGTTATTGTTGCGTTGTTTTGTGAAAGCAGGAACCAAATTACGTTTGTATTCGTGCCACATTGGAATTTATCGCGCACTCCGCCGCGGCGGCGCGGCACGCCGCGTGACTTTTCAACTCAAATGTGCTTCGCGTGGTCCTATGTCCCCGCAGCCCTAAAGGGCATCGGGCTATTATTATTGGACTACGCCTGTAGTCCCTTTCAAAGGAACCAACTATAGTCATTTTTGGAGTAAACGTTTGTTGACACTTTATATGCGAAGCATCACACCCGTTCATATTTTGTCTTACGCATTTCCTATTTCGTGTTTTGTCCGCCGCAGCGGATTCGTATTTATTTCAAAACTTCTCACTTCCTTGCCTGCCTGGCTGGCAGACAGGTTCAGTGTTCTTATTATTCATCTTCCGGATTCGGACGCCCTTTTGGTTTGCCGTTTTTCCAGAGATATTCAAGTTCATCCATTTCTTTCTGATGTTCTTTCGAAACTTCTTTTGTCATCAGTTTGTCAATATCCGGCTGTCCTGCATTGACCCATGCTGTGTACCAAAACGAAGCGACGTAATAAATTGACATTACCAGTTTACGATAAACCATTTTCTGCATCTCCTGTTCCATCAGTTTGCAGAATATCAGACTGAATTGTTTCGAAACAACAGTCCCACGCTCTTCCATCACAAAAATGCTGCTCTGATCATAATTGAGCAAGAGTGAATCGAAAATATTGAGTACGCTGTCAGCTTCATTATGACTGAATTCGACGAGTTCCCACGCTTTGTCAACCGGTTTACTGATGTATCCGCAACGCCCGATAAAGAAATCAAAATTATTTGCAAGCAATTCCGGAATTCGGCTTTCCCACAAGGCGTGAATACCTTTCTGATAAGGTTTGCGGCCATCATAATATTTGGTCGTATGCAACGGCACATTGCAATCGCCTATGTAATGGCCGAAATTGGCAGAAGCGTTGACAATTTTATCCACGTCGCCTTCCTTGAATGCATCAGTCAGTTTGTACATCATCCATTCAATGTTCCAAGGCAATATCCCATGTTCACGCAATGTGTCTTCGGTATATTTTTCAGTCGCTTTCTTCCATTGACGTGGCATTACATTAAACGGATCATCACCAAAACGGTCAATATCGATATAATGTTTTTCGGCTTCACCGTCAACGGCATGACTGCGTTTATCGGGATCAACAGAATGCTGCACAATGTAGTCCATGTGCTTTTTATAGAAGCCAACCATTTCGGGTGGTAATATAAATATCGCGTGCTTGTTTATCAGCCGGTGACAGAAAAAGCCCCATGCATTTGCCCCCAAAGGGATGCATGAGATAATTATCAGAACTGCAATGGGTCTCAGAATTTTATTCATTCAATGAGGCGTTAATAATTTTATGACCATCGAATACCGGCACAACGTCTGTAATATCTGGCGTAAAGCAATATTCCAGGATGGAATCAAGTTTGAGTTTTTTTAGGCGTTCGCGGTGCATGGCTTTCTGAATATAGGCCACCGGATTTGCTTTGGCGATGGACCACAGATCGACCGCTGCCTGAGCCGAATCGCAGTTCATGGTCAGACCCAGCTGCAATAGCTCAGCGGTAAGTGCTCCGGCAAAAACGGAATCCTCTAGATTGAATTTGTTTTTCCAGCCGGCACAAACAATAACCACATTCTGATTGCGGCTGGCAATGTATTTCGAAACTGCAGTCAGGTTTATAAAAGATGCAATCACAACCGGACTGCCGTTGGTTATTTGCTTGATGGTCTGCGTACCGTTGGTGGTACTGTACACAATGCTGCGACCACGAACATGGCCCTGTGTGAAATTATCCGGAGAATTTCCAAAATCGGCAAAATCAAGCTTGATTCCGTTTCGTTCGGCAGCAATCAGATATCCTTTATGTTTGTATTCAAGTGCTTCTTCGGTGGTGGCAACCGGAATGATTTCCTTCACCTGATTATCGAAGGCGGCACAAATAGAAGTAGTAGCGCGTAAAATATCAACAATGGCCACTGTAAAGGGTGGCTCAGTCATTATATGCCCGTACAGGGCCGGAGTAAAGCAGATTTCAATGCTGTTCATAAAGTACAGTTACGGTGTAAAAATAACAAATTATTTCCGTTTACAGCGTGATTTGAAAGTTATCAATGGAATCGAAAGAATAAAAATACGAAAAATATCGGCAAAATGCTGAAAGAAATACAAAAATTGCCGGCATTCTTAAATAACCAGCGATGATCGTTTATTCTTTCCGATACACCATTCCCTGAAAAGCTGCAACCAGCTCTCCGTCTTTATTACGGATATGCACCGAATAAGTTGCCAGTTTGCTGCTGCACGATATTTCGCTGGCTTCGGCCGTCAAAAGCCCTTTTCCGGCAGGTTTGAAATATTTTATTTCGGACTGAATGGAAACCGCTACGGGGCCATGTGCATTCGAAGCTGCAGCCAGAGCCAGATCGGCCAGAGTAAACAGTGCGCCGCCCTGTGCAATATTAACGGCGTTGAGATGTTCGTCTTTGATTTCCATTTGTGTCACCGCATGTCCGGGCGCCGCCTCAATAAGTTCAATGCCCAGCAGTTTTGCAAAGCGGTCGTTCTGTATGAATTCTTTGATGTTCATATGATTCAAAATTACAATTTTTAGTTGAGCTGTTTCATTTCGCCTTTATATAATGTACAGGTGTTTTGAATAAAGAAAAATATCATTAAATAAATATTTTTTTCTTTTTATGTTTTATGCACGAAAATATGAAAAGTATACACGAAAAGGTTATTTTATTACATATCTCAGGTGCCTGGGTGAAAGAATCAAAAATTAAATAAAGAAAAATATCTTTAATAAGAAAAATGAATATACCTTTGTGTCATCAAAAAAGGAACAATATGGAAGCAAAAAGCAACAATCAGAAAAACGTTCCGCAAGGCATTCCTGAGCCCACGGTAAGACGCATGCCGCAGTACCTGAATTTAATCAGAGAAGTCAGCCGCAATGGCGAACCCAATATTTCAGCCCCGGTCATTGGCCGGATTTTGCGCATTGATCCGACGCAGGTGGTGAAAGACCTGGCTAGTACCGGAGTTACCGGAAAGCCTCGTGTGGGTTATGTGGTAGAAGAGCTGCTGTTTGCACTTGAGACCTTTCTGGGATATCATCGCCAGCACGAAGCTTTCCTGGTCGGTGCCGGATTTCTTGGCAGCTCACTCATTCAATATCCGGGTTTCCGCGAAGCGGGAGTCAATATTGTTGCGGCTTTCGATACTGATCCAGCCAAAATCGGAACTGAGATTTCCGGAATTAAAGTGTACAATATGAATAAGTTTTCCGATCTGGTGCAGCGCCTGCATATTCCAATCGGCATCATCACCACGCCCTCCGAAGCTGCACAATCAGTAGCAGAGCAAATGGTGGTGTGGGGCATAAAAGCCATCTGGAATTTCGCTCCGGTTGCGCTCCGCATCCCTGAAAACATTATTCTGCAGGACACGCATTTCTATGCAAACCTGGCCGTCATTGTAAACAAACTCGAACAATCAGAACCCCAACCGAAAAAAGGTTCAAAAAAATAATACAACTATGAAAACCGAACCGAATAAAAGTCTGAGACAATTTCAGCAAGTGCATGAAATTCTCGAAGCCAATGGCAACAACAAAGCCCGGCTGATTCCAATCCTGCAACAGGTACAGGAAGCATATCGCTTTTTGCCTCCCCAGGTTCTTACCTACATTGCAACAGCGCTCGATATGCCGATTGCAGAAGTGTACGGTGTTGCCACTTTTTATGCGCACTTTACACTCGAAGCCAAAGGAAAATACGTAATCCGCGCCTGCGACGGAACGGCTTGTCATGTAAAAGGATCGTCGAAATTGCTCGATGCATTGTATGACACGTTGAAGCTGACTCCCAAGAAAAACACGTCCGACGACATGATGTTTACTATCGAGGCGGTAAGCTGTCTGGGCGCTTGTGGACTGGCTCCGGTGATGATGGTGAACGACAAGGTGTATGGCGAAGTTTCGGCTGAACGGTGTCGCTCAATCATTCAATCAATTATTGAAGAAGAATCTGTGGTGAAAGAATAATGTCCGAAAATCTGAAAAAATCATGAAAACGATGAATAAAGCAACTCTGGAGAAAATCAGAGACGAATATAAATCGGCTTCCGGTGCGGTGTCGAAACGTATTATCGTGTGTGCCGGTACCGGCTGTATTGCCAATGGTTCACTGGCAGTGTACGATGCTTTGAAAGAAGCTGTCGAAAAACTTGGCGCTTCGCTGTTTGTTGAACTTGAACTCGACCGCCATGACTGTAAAGACAAGGTACATCTGAGTCACAGTGGCTGTCAGGGTTTTTGCGCGCAGGGACCGCTGGTAAACATTCTGCCCGATGAAACCATGTATGTAAAAGTGAAACCTGAAGACGCACTTGAAATTGTCCAGAAGACTGTTCTGGCCAACGAAGTTATCGATCGTCTTTTATATGTCAATCCGGCCAATGGCGAAAAGAGCCGTGGTCAGCTCGATATTCCTTTTTACAAACTCCAGAACCGTCTGGTACTGGGCGAATGCGGACATGTGGATCCGGAAAATATTCGCGAATA
>CAZJOL010000123.1:0-2263 GCA_964547605.1 uncultured Bacteroidaceae bacterium
ATCGGTAGTTATGTGTTCGCATTAAAACAATCCTTGACCAGCCAAGCAGCATGAGTAACGTGAAAAATAAACCGCTTGCATATGGAAGAGCCATCTGACTGTGCATGATTGGATATTGCATGAATGCAATGGTGGCTGCGGCCAGCAGTCCAACAGTAGGAGAGAACCATTCCCGACCGATTTTCCAGATTAAATATACAGATGCAATTCCTGCCAGGATAAACGGAAGTTTAATCCAGCCTTCGTTTAATCCAACGATCTTTATGTAATAAAATAGTAAAACCTGAATCCCTGCTGGATTACTGTTTGTTCGTACAACATTCTGAATAAGGTCGCTGAAAGAAATGGAATTTGCTGTCAGAAGAAAAGTCAGTTCATCGCCTGTAAATGGAATATGAAACAGGTTGAACAGTCTGAGTGCAGCGGCCGCAATAACAATGGCCAATATCAGAATTTTGACTCCCGGAGTAACTCTCATTTTTAGACGTTTTTCTTTTTAAATTCAAGATGGTTCATGACCGGATTGGCGTATTGCATCAGAATAAAATTCAACTCATTCTCACTCAATCCGACACTTTTCAATTGATTTAAAAAGTAGTTTTTTATTTCGGTTTCGTTCTGATCGGAAATTTCAAACACCTCTGTTCCCGTCAGCATATTGTAGGCGGTTTTGTGCGTATCAAACAGAAGATAGTTTGAAAAAATAACGTCATCAATAATTTCCGCGATGGTTGCACTTTGTTTTCTGAAATCGCTTTCCGTGCAATTTTTCAGTTGTTCATTGATGGATTTTGAGAAATGAAAATTCACACGGCCTTTTTTGCCACTGATGCCGGTAATCATGTTTTTCAAATCGTCCTGCGGTGTTTTGATGTATTTTTTACCGGAAGCTCTTGTCCACAATTCAAATGCTTTAAGTCCGTCACAAGGGTCATACTCATATGAAATTGTGACTGGAGAAATATTCAGCTGTAAAAGTGCATCCCGAAGATTTTTGTTTTGGCCTGACATACTCAGCATTCTGAGCAGGCTTTCCTGTGTCCGGTCGTTTCCGTCTTTGGCTCTTCCTTCACGTTGCGCAATCCACAGATAGCAGTTTCTGTCAACGATGCTGTGCCTGATGTATTCTGAAAGAAGCATGGAACTCTTCAGCAGGTCGCGGCCCGATAAAGAGCGGCGAACAACAAATGATTTATTCAGTTTCACCAACATCTCAATCCATGGTTTCACAAGCAGGTTATCGCCGATGGCGATTTCAACCGTTGGCACATTATTGAGATGCAGACCCAGATCCATCAGCGACGCATCCATGACAATGTCGCGGTGATTTGAAATAAACAGGCATGGCTTTCCGGCTGCCAGATTTTCGGTGCCGGTGAAACTCAGTTCCGTGATGGATGAATCTATGATTCCCTGAAGAATAGGTTTAATGAGCAATACCTGAAATTCATCGATTGTCTGAATTTTCTTCAGCTTTTCAAGATAAACCGCATAATGTTCATGAAAAAAATACTTCAGAATTGAAAGAAATTCAGCTTCCTTTATCAGTTGTTCAAAGGCCTGATGAAATTCTTCGTTTCGGTAGGGACGGATATCATTGAATTTTTCCATACTACTTCAAATTACAAAAATAGGCAAAAAGAATAAAAGCAGAAATTCTGCTTTTACCTATTTAATTTTAAGTTGTCAAAAATCAGTATCTTTGTTTTAAAGTAAGCTGTATGCGAAAATTGATACTTGTTTTTTATATTCTTGCTTTGATTCCATCTCTGCAAGTGTCGTCTCAGGATTCAGACCTTTTTACATTTCCGGCCGAATGCAATGCCGATGATTACCTGCCCGGCCGGGTAATTGTAAAGTTCCACGCAGACGTGAAGGATCGTGCACAAAATTCAATCTTTGTTTCCTTACTGACAGAGCTGAAAGCAGAAAGTTTTTTCCAGAAATTTCCATATAGCCCCGTGCCTGAAAAAAAAGAGAATGAGTTAGGCCTGCCTTTGATTGATCTGTCCGGTATTTATGAAATCTGCTTCAATCCTGAAACATCACTGGAATATTTCATTAATCGCCTTATTTATTCAGGCCTTTTCGAGTATGTATATCCACATTATATTGAGCAGGTGCTATACACACCCAATGATCCGAATATCGGAAGTCAGTATTATCTGACCAATATAAAAGCATATCAGGCCTGGGACATCTGCAAAAGCGATACAACAAGGGTTGTAGCCATTACTGATACGGGAATTGAATTCAATCACCC
>CAZJOL010000123.1:2363-7959 GCA_964547605.1 uncultured Bacteroidaceae bacterium
AGACTTATTCAGTGGGCTTTTACAGATAGTGCCGACATGAATTTTGATGCGGGCGACACGTTATACATCAATGCAAAGGCTCTGAATTTTCTCGATACATCATCTGCATTGCTGTATGCACGGCTTGAGTGTCTTACGCCGGATGTGCAGCTGATTGATTCCATTTGGAATATTGGTGTTCTGAATACGCTTCAAAACGTAAATAATTATTCCAATCCTTTCAGGATTAAATTATTAAATGTTCCACCAAGCACAAACATTAAATTCCTTGTTCATTTTTATGACAGTACATGGCATTCTTCTGATTACATCAGTGCCAATGTGAATAAAGACTATAATACCCTTGACACCAATTTGCTGACCCTTACAGTGACAAGTCACGGAAATTTCGCTTACAATAATCTGGCAAACATGTCGCAGGGTGAAGGCTTCAGATATAACAACGGTAGCAACCTTGTATCTGGGTTTGGCTTTATGTGCGGCACCGATATGTTTCATCTGTCAGACAACCTCTATAGTATTGTTTTCCCGGTTGACAGCGACTTCGTTGCAGATAATTATGTTTTGGATATTGATCCGGCACCCATTGGTGATCAGTGTCTTTTTTCGCAATATTCCGATCGGGGAGCCGATTCTGCGTCGCAGATGCACATTATTGTGAAACAATGGTCATATGCCTGGAACACACCGGAAGATGACAATTTTATTATAGTTAAATACCAGATAATCAATGATACGATTTCTGGTCTGAGTGATTTTTATGCCGGTCTTTTTGCAGACTGGGATATCAATAATTCAGCTGAAAACAGATGCTGGTATGATCCGGTGCTGGATGCCATTATTGGCACATCGACAGATTCAGTGATATTCACTGCAACGGCCTTGCTTTCACCGTATGCTGGAAAGCATTATGCAACAGACATGGATGGGTTTAACAGCAGCATTGCTCTTACCGACGGATTTTCAGAATCTGAAAAATACAATATGCTGAAAACGAATCGTTTGTTAGCTGGTACCGATGTTGATGGCAATGACATAGCTGCATGTGTGAGTTCAGGACCTCATTCCATCGCTGCATATGATACGCTTGAACTTTCATTTGTCATAATTGCCGGCAGCAATCCGGGAGAAATTGAAGAAGCTCTTGAACGCGCAAGAGTTCGGTATATTGATCCAGATCTGGGCATCAGCAATAACGACCAACCACAGTTATTTCTCTATCCAAATCCGGCTTCAGAAAGTTTACATTATTTTATTACTGAAGACATCGGTCTCGTTGATGTTTATATCAGCGACATAACAGGCAAGTTGTGTTTTTCCGGTCGTGGCTATGAAAAAGAAGGTGTTTTTGATATTTCCTTTTTGCCTGCCGGTCATTATTCCATTACATTTGTTGGCGGAAATACCTGTCAGGTTATGAAATTTACCATTGTGCGATGACAACCAGCTACGAAGAACACCGTAAAAACTGGAACATCCTGATTCCTTACTATTTTGATGCACTCAGCGACTTTGCCTTACAGGAAGGAATTGCTCTGAGCAAGGCATTTGGAACCGGGCTTGTCTTATTTCATTGCAACCCTGACGAATCTGTAAAAAAGCAGCTGGCAGAGAAGGCCGGACATATCATTGCCAATCATGGTATCCGGACAGAATGTTTTATTCCTTCAGGCAATCAGGCCGAGCTGATGTTTGCGCTTGCCCATAAAACCGAGTCTATACTTATTGTTATCGGGCATGACTGCCGTTCCACATCGCTCGGGTTGTCACTGAGAAAGACTTTGCGGATGATGCGAAAATCGCGGACGCCATTCTTGATGGTTCCCGAAGGACTTCATAATAAATCACTTCGCGACATTGTCTATTGCATGGGATATCAGAAAACAGAAAAGGAAAAAATTCTCTGGGCATCGTATTTTGGTCGGATTTGCAAAAGCCATATACATGTAGTTATGCCAAAGGCCTCGGATCAGTTTTTCAAAACAGGCATCAGGTCTAATCTGCAGGCAATGGATAAACTGTATAATGCTGCAGAGGTTGACTTCAAGACGATTCCAGCTGAGGCCAATGTCCATCATGCCGCTGATGCCGCCTTATCCTACAGCAACAGCATTCAGGCAGGTGCATTTATTGTGCTGACAACGCTCCGGCCAGATATTTTTGACTTTTTCGGCGGATCGGACGATTTAATTGCCATAAGGAATAAATTTTCAGTCCCGGTGCTTTGCATTAATCCCCGCGACGATCTTTACGTCCTTTGCAATTAAAGGAAAACCGTTAACTTGCCCGGACCTTACTTCAACTGATTGATGGCCGGAATTGAACAATTTTTTTAATCAGTATTCCTTATTGCATTGAAAAAGTTTTAATTTTGCACCGAAACAACAAAATGAAAGTTATATGAAACTGAAACTGATCATTCAGATCTTCCTGGGCTTAGGCGTTCTCGCTTTGACATATTTGATTTACTCTGTAATAATGTCTCCGGTGAAATTCGAAAAAGAACATAACACCCGTAAAGATATTGTTGTTCAGAAAATGAAAGATATAAGAACCATTCAGACCATGTATATGTCAATGAATGGAAATTATTGCTCTACTTTTGACAGTCTGATTGCTTTTGTAAAAGAAGGTGAAATGCCACTTGTAAAACTCACGGCTCGTCCGGGTGATTCAACATTTACAGACCCGATTCGTGACACAGTTGGTTATGTCAGCATTATGGATTCATTGTTTGGAAAACGCAAAGATTTCAATATAGATGCACTTGCCAATATTCCTTTCTCGAATCATGGAAATGTACCATATGACAAGTTTGAGATGAAGGTTGCAGTTGTTAACAAAGGAAATGTTGATGTTAATGTCATTGAGGTTTTTGCACCGAAAGAAACTTATCTCAAAGGACTTGACTACGAGAAACATAAAAATTTGGTGAAGCCTGAATACGGCCTGAGTTTTGGCTCTCAGACCGAACCAACCACTGACGGAAACTGGGAATAATGAACATACATTCGGAATACAGCTTTTTGCCTGATGGCGCCGTATTACCCGATGAATCAATAAAAGTCCTCGGAATTCACTCCGAAGGCTTTTATTTTTTAATTCATCGCGGTAACGAAATCTTGTATACTCTCCTTGGCAGTTTCCGCAATGGCATTACGGCCAGCTCTCTTATGGCTGTAACCGGCCGCAGACCGGAATTCAGGATGGCTGAGCTGGATTATCTAATTGTGATGCCGCGGTCTTTTGTTGCTATCCCTAATGAATTTCTGAAAGCACAAAATGACAGGCAATTATATGAAATGGTCAATGTTTTGCCGGAGTCTTTTCAATTATTAAAATCTGAGCTTAACGGAACTGATACCACATTGTTATCCGCTTTCCATTCAGATGATCTGCTTGTCCTGCATCAGTTAATTTCAAAGAATCCACTTACAGACATGGCTGCTGTCTGGTTTAATAAAATCAAGGTTTCTGACCAAGGGAATTCGGCACACATGCTTGTTTTCCCATCATCTTTTGTGATTGCGGTTGTCTCCGAAGGCAGACTTCAGCTGATCAATTCTTTCAGCTACAGCGATAAAGGCAATTTCCTGTATTATACGTTGGGCGCAATCAAGTCCTGCAAATGCAACCCGGATTCCACCGAACTGATGCTATGTGGCGAAATCAGCCCGTCATCTCCTTTGACCGAAGCTCTGGAAGCCTATTTCCCGGTTATCCGTTACGATGCTGTTGAGAACAATGGAGATGCTGATGCCCGCAAATTATCCTCCATGTTATTCCCCCTTTTTCAATAATGCGAATCATCAGCGGAACCCTTAAAGGCAGAACTTTTTCGCCGCCCGAGAGGGCCGGAGTGAGGCCAACAACTGATATGGCCAAGGAAGGATTGTTCAACATCCTGCAACACCGAACAGCACTTGAAGGAATAATTGTAATTGATCTTTTTTCAGGTACAGGCTCAATTTCCTATGAGTTTGTATCGCGTGGAGCCGAAATGGTTTTCAGTGTTGAGAAAGATGCTGTGATGGTTGATTTTGTTCAGTCAGTAGCTAAGAAGCTGAATCTGAAAAATATAAAACCAATCCGCAGCGATGCCTATAAATTTCTGGCATTGACAGCCGTGAAAGCCGATATTATCTTTGCTGATCCGCCTTACGGAACTCCGGGAATAGCAGATATTCCTGAACTTGTTTTCAGTAAAAATCTCCTGAATGAAGAAGGGATGCTGATTGTGGAACACGATAGTCACCTGAATTTCAGCTCACATCCTCATTTTATAGAGGAAAGAAAGTACGGGAAAGTTCACTTTTCGCTTTTTCAGTAAAGCAGATGCTGCTTTGCACTGTTACGCCATTGTGCGTCGTAGCGGCTGTCGACAAAATAAATGAGCAAATCTGCGTCGTAGCGGCTGTCAACAAAAAAGATCTTTTTATCTGCATCATAGCGGCTGTCTACAAAATACCAGAGTCCTTTGTTGCCTTCGGCATCGTAGCGGCTGTCGCACTTATAAACAAGCAGATCGGCATCGTAGCGCGAATCCACGACGTATACCTTGATATCAGCATCGTAGCGCGAATCGACTGAATAAATTTTCTGGGCTGATGCATTCATCAGAATGCAGGCAAATGCTATCAGTGACAAAATCTTTTTCATGGTGGTTGTTTTTTTTGAGCCGGTCGTTCACCAAAAATCCTGCCCGGATTTAATGCTTGTGGGCAATTTTCTTCAGCGCATCAATTGAATATTTCACTTCTTCTTCGGTTGAAAAACAGCCAAAACTGAATCTCAGAGTACCCCCGGGAAAGGTTCCGATGGTCTGATGGGCCAGGGGAGAGCAATGCAGTCCCGGTCTGACCATGATGCCATAGTCTTTGTCGAGTGCTGATGCGATATCGGCGGGAGCTAGATTCCGAATATTCATTGAAACCAGCGGGAGTCTCTCTTCGCTTGGTGATGGTCCGTATATGCTTATTCCATCGATTTGATTGCATTCATTGATGAAACAGCGGGTCAATTCCGAAAGTGATTTTCGTATAGTGTTGATTCCTTTGTCCAGAACGTGCTGGATTCCGGCTTTCAGACCGATGATGCCAACAGCATTGAGGGTGCCGGCTTCGAGCCGGTCCGGATAAAACAAGGGGTGATCGGCCATTTCTGATTTGCTGCCGGTGCCACCATGGATGTGGGTTCGAACTGCTATTTCATCTTTTATGCACAGTCCGCCGATTCCGGTTGGCCCATAGAGTTTTTTGTGACCGGTAAATGCCAGCAAATCAATATTGTCTTCGACCATGTCGATCGGTACAAAACCGGCCGACTGAGCAGCATCGACAAGGAAGAGAATGTTTTGTTCAGCGCAGATGCTGCCGATTTCGGAAATATTCTGTATGGTGCCGGATACGTTGGATCCGTGAATGCATATTATCATCCGCGTGTTGCTGCGTATCAGCGATTTGAGGTGCCCGATATCAAGAAAACCGCGCTCATTGCAATTGGCGATATCGAATGAAATGATTCCTTCGTTTTTCAGAAAGGACACTGTGCGATAAACGGCATTATGCTCCATATGACTGATTATCACATGATCGCC
>CAZJOL010000124.1:0-7953 GCA_964547605.1 uncultured Bacteroidaceae bacterium
TTTTATCTGTTGATGTGAATGCGCAATCATGTATGCATAACACGGATACCGGCATCCATGGCTACATCCGCGCACATGGTTGATGGCCTGAATGCCCAACCCGCTTTTGTAGATCAGTGTCTTGCGCGTGATTGTTTCCATAGTGTGTTATGTCAGATACGCTGTGCGAAGTTTCGACTTCGCACAGCATTTGGATAAACTTTGTGCGATGATTTTAATCATCGCACAAAGTTTTGATGTCATCCCCTGGTTTCAGATACAATCCCCGGATGCCCAGCTTTTCTGCGGCGTCGGTGTTGATGGATGTGTCATCAATGAACAATGTTTCACCTGCATTCAGACCGTTTTCATTCAGAATGAGATTGAAAAAACGGTCTTCGGGTTTGCGCATGCCTACCAGAAATGAATAATACGCTTTTTCAAATAGTTCATCTAGCCCGCTGATACCGTAGGTTTTGCGAATGATTTCCTGATACTCCCTGTAATGAATGATGTTCGTGTTGCTCATCAGAAACAGCCGGTATTTTTTGCCGAGTTCTTTGAGCAATTCAAACCGATGGGGTGGCAAATCAAATAACATGGCATTCCATGCATCGATGATCTGTTGCCGCGTTACAGAGGCCGGGAATAATTCAGCCGCCTTATTGAGAAATTCATTTTCATCAATTTCTCCGCGATCGAACAAATCGAAAAAACCGATCTGATGATATTGCCCGAATGTCTGGTCAATATTGTTCAGGCCAAGTTTCACAAACTCGCGCTGGGTCACGGTAAAATCAATATCGAGAATCACACCGCCGAGATCGAATATGATATTTTTTATTCCGTTAAGACTGTTCATTTTCTTCAACAATTTTTTTCAGTTCTTTCAGCAAATCATTCTGATGGATACCTTTGAGTATCGGTTTTCCATTCACCCATATGTCAACGTGATCTGGCTTTGAGCCAAGGATTCCGTATTTTGCGCCGGCCATTTCTCCGGGACCGTTTACAATGCATCCCATCACGGCAAAATGGACGCCGGTCATGTGTGCAAATTCAGCTTTAACTTTTTTCAGCACTTCTTCAATGTCATATGTGGTACGTCCGCAAGAAGGACAGGACGTAAAGCTGGCTTTCGTAATCCGGCGACCTGTGATCTGCAGCAGATCAAGCACTTTTTCGCAATATTTCTCCTGCTCCGACGAAGAAATAATTTTGATGTTATTTCCGCAACCATCCGCAAGGAATGATCCTGCTACTATCGAAAAATCGCTTGCAGAGCAGTCTGCAGGATTCCATTGCAGTGTCATTGTTTTGTTGGGGTCAGCATTGAATTGTTTGCGAAGCAAATTGATGTTGATGTCCGATGTCTGTGAAATGGCTTCAGTACTAACGTCTGGCTTTTCCTGTGATTTGGTTTCGGCGTTGTTTAAATAATATCCGAAGGGATTTGCAACAGCGAAAAATTCTTTTGCAATTTGTTTGTCCGCCGCATTTTTACGGGCAGATTCGATGATTTCAAGTGCCACCGGAATTTCCTTTTCGGGTGCTTCGGTAAGCGAAACGCGGATGGTGTCACCGATTCCGTCCATAAGAAGAGAGCCGGTTCCGGCAGCCGATTTCATTCGGCCGTCTTCGCCTTCGCCTGCTTCTGTCACTCCGAGATGAATCGGATAATCGAATCCGTTATCCATGCATCGTTGCGCCAGGAGCCGGTTTGCGTGAATCATGTTTTTTACGTCGCTGGCTTTGATTGAAATGACCAGGTTGTGAAAATGTTCACCATGAAACAGCTGGATAAACTCAAGGGCTGATTCAACCATGGCCTGCGTAGTGTTTCCGAAGCGATCAATGATTCTGCGGTTGAGCGATCCGCCGTTGATTCCGATGCGCACAGCCGTTCCGTTTTCGCGGCATACACCAATCAATGGCAGAACCGTTTTTCTGATTTCATCGAGTTCCTGATTGTATTCTGCTTCGGTGTACTGGATTTTTTTTGGAAACAGATCGACGAAGTTGCCCGGGTTGATGCGGATTTTTTCCACTCTGCGTGCGGCCTCCATGGCGATTGCCGGATTGAAATGAATATCGGCGGCCAGTGGTTGGTGATATCCGGATGAGACGAGTTGTTTGCGGATATCGCTGAGTGTTTTTGCTTCGGATATGTTGCGTGCGGTTATGCGGACCAATTCGGCGCCTGCATCGAAAATGCGTTTGCATTGATTAACCGTAGCTTCAACATCAGCAGTTGGTGTATTGGTCATTGACTGGACGCGCACCGGATTACCGCCGCCAAAGCCGGTATTGCCCACCATCACTTCGCGGGACTTAAAAAAAAACCATGAATTTTCCCTGTCGGATTTCATGGTTCAAAAATAGCTAAAATAATCGGAAAGACCTATGGTCTATTCTTTTATCTCGAGGTCGTTGAGCGGCTCTTTCGCAAGTTGTTCGTCGCTTCCGACAGTTGCCTGAAGGCCCGATGAATCAGCTTCGGCATCCAGTTCAGCGGCTTCAGGAACAGGTCCTTCGGGTAACTCGTCGTTTGCGGGTTCAAATCCGGCCGGATAATTTCCTTTATTGGCTTCGAGTTGCAGACCGGCATATTCGCGTGCACGGCGTGACTGATGAATGGCTCTCATGTACTTGCCTTCGTTGAAAAGAGCAATTGCGAGATATTGATGAACGACTGCTTGTTTGAGGTTGCCTGTGAAAACCTGATTGGCAATGGTGTACTTATGGGCTGCGTAAATCACTATTGCGGAACGGTTAATGACATTTTTCGCTTTTTCTTTCATGACAGGTTGCGCCTGAATGGTTGCGCCCATGAACAGAAAAACGAGCGAAACAAGAACCGGTAAAAGGACAATGCGTTTCATTGGTTTAAAATTTTATGCAAGATAGCACTTTTTTCGAAAATCGGGGCGTTATCAAATTTTATACCAGTGAATAAAATCCCTCGAAGGGTTTCAAACCCTTCGAGGTGTTATTACACAATTATTTTATATTTTAGCACTTTATATCATCTGATGCTAAAATTGCTTGTGGCAGTCGTTTTTTATCTATTGTGCTTCGTTACCGGAGCGCAGGTGATTGGGTATGAAGAGTTCTACAAACAGTGCTGTCATGATATGGCAGATAAGCAATTGAATGAAAATTTCAATGCATTAAATATCCCATCTGTTTCGCCGGCAGTTATTCTTTTCAAACCGATCAAACTGGAAATGCGTCCATCAGCTTTTAATTGTAAAATGTTTTGTGAGAACCTTATTTATTTAAAAGACAGTAATCTTAATTTGAAAATTGACCCGGCATTTGATTTCAGAGTGGGTGTAGATGATGGGAAAAAATTGTATAAAAACACCCGTGGATTTATACTGAATGGTCAAATTGGCAAAAATCTTTTTGTTCGTTCCGAATTTTACGAAACACAAACGACACTACCCGATTACGCCGCAGCATGGGTTGATACCATGAAGTTCATTCCGGGCATGACTCGCATGAAACCATTTGGCACCAACGGTTTCGACTATGGTGTTGTTTTCAGTCAGATCATGTGGCAGCCAATGAAAAATTACGGACTGCGTCTGGGTTACGACCGTTTTCATTTTGGAAAGGGCTATCGCAGCATGATTCTGTCCGATGCTTCACAGGCATACCCGTTTCTGATGAATACGTTTACTCATGGCAAATGGAGTATGAGTCACAACATAGCATCGCTGCACAACCCCGATTACAACAACAGACTCAATGTTCCATTATCCGAAAGCGGCGTGTATCAGCAAAAATGGTTTTCGTTCACGTATCTGACGTATAGTCCGAAAAGCTGGCTGAATCTGGGTTTATTCGAGTCGGTTATGTTCATGCCCGCCGATTCGACCGGCATTTCATTTTATCCGATGTCAATGTTGCCGTTGCCTTTGGTGCGCACTATTGCCGTTGAATCCAAAGGGCTGCATCATGCCATGATTGGCTTGCAGGCCGATGCAACATGGAAAAAATATTTCAATTTTTATTCGCAGATTGTTTTTGATGAATTGTATCTGTCAAAGCTTAAATATCAGCAAGGCCTGCAAGGCGCATTGCAACTCGGTTTACGATATTTCAGGTCGTCTTCTTATCTGTTCTGCGAATTCAATCTGGCTTCCAACAATGCCTACACATCGTCTCATGCCTGGACATCTTACACAGGCAACGACCAGCCACTCGCTCATCCGACAGGGCAGCAGTTCAACGAATGTGTCGCTGGTGCGCATTGGCAACGTCATTTGTTTTTTGCAGACATCATGTTCAATTATATCCGGGCCGGAGCGCTTCCAATCACCGATAATTATCTGCGTGAAGACAACTACACCAATGTGTTACTCACAGGATTTTACGAGCCCATCAGTCGCCCCGACCGTGTGATGCATCTGGGTTGTACAGTGTCATATTATATCAATCCTGTGACCAATTTTGTCGTATTTGCCGGCATGCATTACCGCAACTTTCACAGCACACTATCTGTGACGCCCGAAAATTCACTCACCTACGAAATCGGAATCCGCCACATGATCCGCAAACAATATTATGATTTTTTCTAGATGAGAATTGTCTGTTTGTTCATATTAACACTGATTGTATTGCAGCTGCCGGCGCAGGTTACAAGCTCTCCTTCGGTTATTACAATGAAGTTTAATGCAAGAGCAGAGCACGAGCCATTCAGCGATAGCATCGGAACCGCGCACTCATCACTGAAAAATTTTCAATTAGTCAATTATCAAATTTCTGACACTGAGAAGATATTTTTAATAAGCCCGATTGCTTCAACGGAGATCATTGCTGGAAGCGACCTTTCACACAAGTCTGGGGCAGGATCCGATTTGGTTTTTGTCAAAAATAAATTTTCAGCAGTCCTGTCTCCGCAATTGATTTTTGCAGATTATCCGGGTTTCGTTGCAGAGAAATTCGACAGCATGAATGTGTTTCCATACCAGGGAAAAACATTGTTTTCATCAGGAAATTCACACGGAGCACTTTCCATTCCTTTATATTTGAAATACAGACTCAGTCCGGTTTTTTCGCTCGAAGGCGGTAACGGCAAAGCTTTTCTGGGAGATGGGTACCGCTCCATGATGCTGTCCGATCAAAGTGCTGAGTATCCGTTTGCGCGAATTGTTGCAAACCTGAACCAGATTAAATACATGCATCAGATTTCGCGCTGGCGTCAGGAACTAAGTGATGGAAGCAGCGAAACAAAATTCGCCGCCACGCATTATCTGAGCTGGATGATTACAAAAAAGCTGAATTTTTCGGTTTTTGAATCGGTCATCTGGAAATCTGAAGACAGTGTCAGACAGCGGGGTTTCGAATGGCTTTATCTTAATCCGGTGATGTTTTTCCGACCTGCTGAATTTGCACTTGGCTCGCCCGACAATAATCTGCTGGGTGGAAATATTTCGTGGAATTTTTTACCGAAAACAAAAGTGTACGGACAATTTGTACTCGATGAATTTTTTATTTCCGAAATCAAAAACTGGCTTAAACATCTTATGCATCCTGGTGATCCGACAATACAATATGGCGCGTGGGTGAACAAACAGGCCTTTCAGATTGGTGTAAAGTCGATGGACGTTTTTGGAATACATGATTTGAATTGTCTTGCAGAATTCAATTACGCGCGGCCATACATCGGAAGTCACCGCGATCCGATGCTGAGCAATACACACATGAATCAGCCCATCGCACATCCGTTCGGTGCCAATTTTTACGAAATTATTTTTCGCTCAGAATACAAAAAAACAAATTGGTCGGCGCATCTGAACATGATGTATTATGTCACCGGACTTGATTCTACAGGTACACACTTCGGACAGGATCTGCTTCAATCGACTTTTGATTCTCCACAAGGCAACGGAAACATTCCCGTACAGTATTACGGAAATGCAGTCGGGCAGGGCGTCCGGCACGATATTATGCAGATTAAAGCTGAGCTCAGGAAGAATTTCAGAATTCAAAACAATAAATTTATCTGGCGCATCGGTGCGTTGTATCGCATTGATAAGTCAGTATTGATCAGTGCTTCAGAAAAATACATCTATACCGGAATCTTTTTCAATCTGCTCCCTGATGAGTGGAATATGCGCTGATTTTCAGAAACTGAAAATTGAAAAGGACAGCAGGAAAGGATAAATGTTGAACAGCCAGAGAAGCAGATATAAAGCGGATCCGGGCATCAGGCGCATCATGAATGGCCATTTGCGTTCGCGTACCGCGAATTTCGGCTTTGGTCGTATTGCTTCAACAAGCCAGATGATGACGAGACTGACCAACCAGATGGGAATGAGTCCGTACAGCAGAATGAACCATGTGAGCGCTCGCAGGGTAGGGAATTCACCATCGAGAAAAGTCACTGTTCCGGGTTCTTTGCGAAGAATGGTTGTATTGACGAGCGTAAAGAAATTTTTGCGATCCAGCAATCGCCCATCATCATTGAGGAAGGAAAAATTGAGCTTGTTTGTGATAACAACGTTCGAGTCTTTTGACAATCTGAACCAGGCAATTGGAAATTCGTTCTCCGACATGAAAATCTGCCGTCTGTCCGCTTCTCCGGGCTGATGAATGATCAGTTTTCCGGATTCATTTACGAATGGCAAAGTGTCGCCTGAATCTGCTTTGTAAAGGCGTCTTGTGATGGATCCCTCTTCTTTGGTGATTTCATCCGATTCAAGAATCAGCATTGTTTTCTGATTGCCAATTATGCTGAACCAGGTGCAGCTAGAAGGTTTCAGGTTGCAGATTTTTTTTTCGTTGAACTTGTTTTTGCTGATCATCAGCAACGTGTCGGGATATGGCCTCCGGGGCACCAGTCCTGAGATTGAATAATCATACTGATGCAAAACCTTGTTCTGACTTTTATTCAGGACGCCCGGAAAATCAGGAAAGACTGCCCTTTCATCAAAGACGAGGAAATTGGTTTTATTCATTGACCCGATCAGCACCCATTTGTCATTTTTCCGGTGGAAATCACTGCTCAGCAAAAATCTCCACTTGTTGTTTTCGGGCCAGGCACCAACGATTTCGCAGATGCGGTCGAAAAATCCGGGCAACTCATATTTCCGGAATTCAACAGCAGTATCACTAATGGCGGCAATTGAACCGACAAGTTTCTTTTGTCGCCCGAAAACGATTTCCGGATGGTCGTTGATGTAATGAACGGCTTTGATATCGGCGGGAGCGCTGAATACAAGCCCTGGAGAGACCAATGTGTCGAAATGCAGAATCTTAATTATCGAATCGGATGATAAACCTACAATGGTCAGCGTTGAATCAGGTGCAGGCAATATCGCAACCAGTGAGTCGAAATAATGCGATGCCGGGAACGGAAAATGAGAAACAGTCTGCGTTTTCAGGTTCACTTTCCACAGGCCGGTTGCAAGAGTTGTATTCCCTTTTTTTCGGGAAGTAATTCCCATAAAATCACCATGAAAATGTATTCCATAGGGAAGGTCGCCGGAGAAGTAGGTGGAATCTTTATTAGTTCCTGCAGGATGCAACATTCCGTCGCCCTGGTACGACTCTTTCCGGATGAGCAGAACGATCCAGAGCGCCAGAAACAGAACAAGTGCGGAAATGTTTAAAATCCTGACAATTCGCATGGGTGCAAAGTTAATGATTTACGATATATGATTTGAGCCCTTTGAAAAGCGCCGGATAAAATATTTGATCTGCGATCTGAAAGACATCGAATGCATATTTGAAGGACGACGCGGCGTAAGAGTTATGCAGACCGCTCCATCACATAATCTGTCAGATTCACCAATTACTGATCGCCGCTCACTGCTTAGGACGAGACCTGCTTGATCTCAACCTCCCTGAATCATGAACAGCGAACCTGTCTGCAACAGGCAGGCAAGGAATTTCGAAGTAAGAAGTGAAGTCTTAAGTCAAGTATCCTTCGAAGTTCTCACTTCCTCTTGATCCGTAAGGATG